>JAOUDU010000009.1 GCA_029859085.1 Gammaproteobacteria bacterium
GCCCGCCCGGGCGCCGGTCGGCCGACAACAGCCGGCAGCGACGGCGCGACAGGTGCAAACCGAAGAGTCGGGCGGCGCCCGCCCCCGGGAAGAGCCGGTCGACATCGAGCGGCTGGTGGCGAAGGCGAGGGATGAGCTGGCCGATGCCCGCCTGTCGGACAGCGATGTGCCCTTTCTCTCGACACTGTCCCAGCAATCGAAGGATGCCGTGCCCACCCTGATGTACCTGCGCCACGATTACTCCGGAAACCCGGCCGCCTCCACAGTGGTGATCAACGGCAAGACCCTGCACGCCGGTGGCTCCGTCGGCGGGGTGAAGGTGGAAGAAATCCTGCCGGACTCGGTGGTGCTTGAATACCAGGGCAGCCGTTTCCGCCTGCGCGCCCTCAACAGCTGGGTCAACCTGTAGGGCGTCCCGGCGCGCCGCGTTTCCCGGTAATTCATTCCACCGCGGCTGTTGGCCCCCAAAAAAAGCCGCTATGCCTTAACCTTTGCGGCGCAGTGTGGCAGGATTTGCGCTCCGGTGATCCGCAAGCGCCGGCCAACAGCCAGGGGAGACCTGTCCCGCCCGTCAGGGCAGGCGCCTGGTGCAATAAATGCGATAAGAACAGTTCAAGGAAAATCCGATGAAATTGATTACAGCGGTCATCAAGCCGTTCAAGCTCGATGACGTTCGCGATGCGCTCAACCAGATTGGCGTCAGCGGCATGACGGTGGAGGAAGTCAAGGGCTACGGGCGCCAGAAGGGACACACCGAACTCTACCGGGGCGCTGAATACGTGGTGGAATTCCAGCCCAAGATCAAGCTGATGCTGGCCATCAGCGACACCGGGCTGGAAGCGGCGATAGAGGCCATTTGCAAGGCCGCCAATACCGGCAAGATCGGCGACGGCAAGATATTTGTCAGCCCCCTGGAGCAGAGCATCCGTATTCGTACCGGCGAAACCGGTGAAGACGCCCTTTGATGATGGAGACAGCTATGAAAACAATTAAAACACTGGCGCTGCTGGCCGCGACCATGCTGGTGTCCTCGGCCGCGAGCGCGCAGGAGATAGACGGGGCTGACACGGCCTGGATTCTGACGTCCACGGCCCTGGTGCTGTTCATGACCATACCCGGGCTCTCACTGTTCTACGCTGGCCTGGTGCGCTCAAAAAACGTGCTGTCGGTGCTGATGCAATGCTTTGCGCTCACCTGCCTGATGTCGCTGGTCTGGTTCGCGGTGGGTTATACCATCGCCTTCGGCAGTGACGGTGTGGAGCAGGGCAAGTGGATTGGCGATTTCGGCAATATGTTCTTCGCCAATATCGGCGTCGATTCGGTGAACGGCACTGTGCCGGCAAGCCTGTTCGCGATTTTCCAGATGACGTTCGCCATTATCACCCCGGCGCTGATCGTGGGCGGCTTCGCCGAGCGCATGCGGTTTTCGGCGATGCTGTTGTTCAGCACGCTGTGGTTGGTCTTCGTCTACTCACCCGTATGCCACTGGGTATGGGGTGGTGGCTGGCTCGGCGGCATGGGCCTGCAGGATTTCGCCGGCGGTACCGTGGTCCACATCACGGCGGCGGTGGCGGCGCTGGTCGCCGCGCTGATGATCGGGCCGCGCCGCGGTTTTGGCACCGTGGCCATGCCACCCCACAACCTCACCCTCACGGTGGCGGGCGCGGGCATGCTGTGGGTGGGCTGGTTCGGGTTCAATGCGGGCTCCGCGGTGGCTGCCAATGGCAGTGCCGCGATGGCCATGCTCGTCACCCACCTGTCCGCCTCGGCGGGGGCGCTGGCCTGGATGACAATGGAATGGGTGCGCCATGGCAAGCCCTCGATGCTGGGTACCGTCACCGGCATGGTGGCGGGCCTCGGCACCATCACCCCGGCTTCCGGCTCGGTTGGCCCGGCGGCCGCGGTAGTGATCGGCCTGACCGCGGGGGTGGTGTGTTACTTCGCCACCAACTACCTCAAGAACAAGCTGCGGGTTGATGACAGCCTGGACGTGTTCCCGGTGCACGGGGTGGGCGGTATCCTCGGCACCCTGCTGGCGGGTGTCTTCTGTTCAACCCAGCTGGGTATCTTCAGCGGCAACGGTTTTTCCGACGGCATCACCAGCATTGGCGGCCAGCTGCTGGTGCAGGCCACCGGCGTCGGCGCAACCCTGGTTTACACCGGCCTGGTCACCTTTATCCTGCTCAAGGTGGTGGGCGCGCTGGTTGGCCTGAGGGTGGACGGCGACGAGGAAACCCAGGGCCTGGACCTGGTGCTGCACGACGAGCGCGGCTACGACCTCTAGCCCTGGTCAGCGACGAAGGAAGGCCACATCGAGTGGCCTTTTTTTTGCCCGGCGAAAAGCCGGTGGGCGTCGCTGCGCCGGGGCGCAGCGGATTCAAATCGCAGGTTTAATGGGGAGCGCCGAGCGGAACCATGATATGCGCGTAGGGCGTTTCGCCCCACATCACGTAGGGCCCACCTGAAGCCGGGTCAGTGGTGATGCCCTTGAGCAATTCCCGGGGTACGATAATCATCAGGTGTGGCCCTGTTTCCGTATAGTCATCCGCGCTCTTCGGGTCGGGATGGTAGGGCGTCGCGTTGCTTACGCCGGCACCGATGTCGCCGTGCAACATATAGGAAATTCCGACACCGTTCGCTACGAAGTCGGCCTTGCTGCCGACCGCCTGCATCATTCGCATCCACTCGGCATCATTGCACATCGCCGCGCCGTCTCCCGGCATCGTGTCGGGCATGCAGGTCCAGCCATTGCTGCCCTCGGCCACGACCTTGCCGTCCACGACGATGGTGGCCTTGTCGCTGATTGACGCCGGGGCCGCGGATTTCGCCAGCGCTACCCTCGCCGCGAGGTCCTGTTCGGCAAGGCCTGCACCGGAGAAGGACAAACCGAGCGAAAGTAGTACCAGGGTTCCTGGAAGAAGTCGCATTCTTGTCACCTCTGAAGTTTGGATTGAAAACGGGGTACACCCGGTGTGCAACGCAGGGTGAACACGGTGCCTGAAGCGTAGACCATCGGCGCGATAACGCAATTTCCGCGCGCCGGGCCAGTTGCTGGCCGCTCGACGCGACCGCCGTCAGCCGCCCGCAATCCTGACGCTGAACCCGCGCTTTTCCAGCTCTGTCTTGATAGCGGGGCGCTGGTCACCCTGGATTTCGATCTGGCCGTCTTTCAGTGAGCCGCCCACGCCGCATTTTTGCTTGAGTGCCCGCGCCAGGTCCTGCAGCTCCCGCTCCGGCAGGCAAAGGCCCTTGATGACCGTCACGGCTTTGCCGCCGCGGCCTTTCGTTTCCCGGTGCAGGCGGACGATACCGTCTCCGGTCGCGGCGGGCCTGTCCTTGCCGCAGACACAGCCTGCCACCGGGCGATGGCATTGCGGGCAGAGGCGACCTGTTTCGGTGGAATAGACCGGGCGACTGTTTTTGTGCTTGTTCATGATCGGTTCGTGTTTTTCTGGCGTGTCGGCAGTATATTAGCCAGCTCACTCGACGGGAACAGCGACGGCAGCGGGAGAACCGGCTTTGGCAGAAATTGACGGCATAAGGCAACAACTGGTCGATGTCCAGACCCAGCTGGCCTACCAGGAGGATACGGTGCGGGAACTGAATGAAGCACTGTCACGCCAGCAGCAGGAGATCCTGGTGTTGCGGCGGCAATTGCAGCTGCTCAAGCAGCGGCAGGATGAACAGGGCACGGGTCCCGCCACAGCCGGCCCGCTCGAGGAAAAACCGCCACACTATTGAATTGTCGGCCCGGCGGTAACCATGCTGAACCGGGCGGGGTCGGGTGACCGCTTTTGCTTGCCTCCCCCGGCCCCGCCGGTAGAATTCAACTCCGCCCCTGAATCGGTTCACGGTACAACGGAGACAACCATGTCGGAAAGTGCAAGCAAGGACAGCCCGGAACAGGCCGAGTTTCGCCAGTATTGCCGCACCTGGCTGGCAGCGAACAGGCCCCCCGACCCGCAGGTACGGCTGCCCCTGAGTCCGCTGGAAATCATGACCACGGAGCAATTGAGCTACCTGCAGGCCTGGCAGAAAGCGGCCTACGATGCCGGCCTGGTGGGTTGCGATTATCCCCGCGAGGTGGGCGGCGGCGGCCGCAAGGATTGCCAGCGCGTCGCCAACGAGGAAATGCTCTCCGCCAGGACACCGTATTTCCCCAATGTCATCGGCCTGGGCATGGCCGCGCCCACCGTGTTCTACCACGCCCAGGAGGCGCTGAAGCAGCGCCTGTTGCCGCGGCTGTTCTCGGGAGAGGATATCTGGTGCCAGGGTTTCAGCGAGCCCGGTGCGGGTTCGGACCTGGCCAGCGTGCAGACTTTCGCCGAGCGCAAGGGTGACAAGTGGGTGATCAATGGCCACAAGGTGTGGACCTCGCTGGCGCATTTCGCCGAGTGGATGATTCTGCTGCTGCGCACCGACAAATCCCACAAGTACGATGGCCTGACCTATTTTGTCGTCCCCATTCGTGCCGCCCTCGGCAGCGGCGTGACCGTGCGCCCGCTGATCAAGATCACCGGCGAGACCGGGTTCAACGAGGTGATTTTTGACAACCTGGAGGTGGATGACAGTTACCGCCTGGATGAACTTGGCAAGGGCTGGCAGGTGGCGATGACCACCCTGCTGCACGAGCGCGGGGCGGGGGAGTTGCAAACACCCCGGGCCGGCGGCCTCAGGAACAAGGGCGGCCATGTCACCAGCGCGAGCAGCCTGATCGAGTTTGCCCGCACTGCCGAGCGCGATGGCCGGGCGGCGGCTGAGGATCCGCTGCTGCGCGACCGGATGATGCAGCAGCTTATCCGCGAGGTCGGGTGGACCCAGAGCCAGCGTCGCTCGCGGGTGCCGGCGCTGCTGGATCACCCGATGCGGCTGCAGTTGCAGAACAAGTTGCTGGGCAGTGAGATCAGCCAGGATACCGCCGCACTCGCGCTGGAGGTTGCCGGTGCCAGTGCGTCCCTGTATCTCGGCGATGAAAACGCGCCGGCCGGCGGCCAGTGGCACCTGGCGTATATGAATTCCTACGGCATGACCATTGCCGCCGGCACCAGCGAGGTGCAGCGCAACATCCTGGGCGAGCGCGTGCTCGGCCTGGCGAAATCCAAGTAAGGGGAAAGACATGGCGCAGCCGGACAATTTTGGATTTGGCGAGGAGGCGGCACTGCTCAAGGCCTCTGCCCGCAAGTTTTTTTCCGACAAGTTCCCCACCGCGACCCTGCACGCCCTGGTGGCGGGAGATCACCGCCCGGAACGCGCAAGCGAATGCCTGTGGGACCCGGATCTCTGGCGGGAGATGGTGGGCCTGGGCTGGACCATGCTGGCGGTGCCAGAGTCCGCCGGTGGTGTCGGCATGCCGGCGGTGGCGGTGGCGGGCCTGGTCGAGGAGCTGGGCCGGGCCGCGTTTCCCTGCCCGCTGCTGGGCACCATCAACGCCACCTATGTGCTGGCAGCCTGCGGCAGTGGCGGTGCACAGGCGCTGGCCGATATCGCCGCGGGCAAATCCGCCAGCCTGGCGATCACCAACCGGGCCGGCTCCTGGTCACCGGGGGATACCGATGTGTCCTGGTCCGGGGGCAAGCTGAACGGCACCGCCTGGTATGTGCAGGACGCGCGCAAGGCGGACCGCCTGCTGGTAAGTGCCCGTACGCCGGCGGGGCTGGGCCTGTACTGGGTGGCGACCGACGCGGCGGGGGTCACGGTCCATCCCGATGTGATTGTCGACCTCACCCGGGACCAGGCCCATGTCAGCTTCGACGACGTGGCGGCAACCGAGGTCAGCGCCAATGGCCTTGCCGCGCTGGGCCAGGCCATGCCGGCCATCTGGACGGTGCTGGCGGCGGATATCGTGGGGGCCGCAGAGTGGCAGCTGCAGACCACGGTTGAGTACGTGGGAACCCGGCAGCAGTTCGACCGCCCGCTGGGCTTTTTCCAGGCGGTCAAGCATCCCCTGGTGAATGTGATGCTGCAGATCGACCAGGCCAAGTCCCTGGTGTACAACGCCGCCTGCGCTATCGACAGCGAGCCCGCCAGGGCCGCGCAATATGCCCACATGGCCAAGGCCTCTGCCAGCGATGCCGCCGCATTTGCCTCAGGCCGCTCGGTGCAGTTGCACGGGGGGATCGGGTTTACCTGGGAGTGTTTCGTGCACCTGTACTTCAAGCGGCAGAAACACAGCCAGATGCTTTGGGGTGACGCCGCATGGCACCGGGCGCAGCTCGCGGATATTGTGATCGGCCCGCTGGCGCGAGCCGGCGCTTGAAGCGGCAGGAGAGGGTGGGGAAGTCATGAATTGGAAAAGCATACTGGTCGTCATCGCGGCCCTGGTGGTTGGGTTCGGTGTATTGATTCGCATTGCCACCCGTCCGCCCGAGCCGCCGGCCCAGCAATTGTTCATCAACGGCAACGTGCTGACGATGGACGCCGACAACCGCATCGTCGAGGCCCTGGCGACGCGGGATGACCGCATAGAGGCAGTGGGCAGCACTGAGGAAATCATGGCGCTGGCGCAGGAGGGCGCCGAGGTGGTGGACCTGGGCGGACGCACACTGCTACCCGGTTTCATCGATGCCCACGGGCACTTTCCCGGTTCCGGCCAGAAGGTAATCGCGGCGGACCTGAGCAGTCCGCCGGTCGGTACTGCCACCACCATGAGCGACGTGCTTGCCGCCCTGAGGCAGCGGGCCGCCACCACACCCGCCGGAAAATGGGTCTCGGGATTCAACTACGACGATACCCTGCTGGCCGAGAAGCGCCACCCCACCCGCGCCGAACTCGACGCGGTCTCCAGTGAGCATCCCGTGGTGGCGATGCATGTATCCGGCCATCTGCTGGTCGCCAACAGCCTGGCACTGGCGGCGGTGGGCATCGATGCCAGCACCCCTGATCCGGAGGGAGGTGTCATCGGTCGGCTGCCGGGTTCACAGGAGCCCAATGGCCTGCTGGAGGAGACCGCCAGGCTCGGCGTCATGACGGAACTGCAGGACATCGGTGTGATGGATGCGTATCGCATGATGAAGGCGGCGGCCATCGAGTATGCCGCCCGCGGGGTGACCACGGCGCAGTCGGGCTGGGTGAGCAGGAAAATCGCCACCGGGCTATCCGTGTTCAGCAAGCTCGGCGTCATACCGCAGCGCCTGATTGTATTTCCGGCTGAGAGCGAGTTTGGCGAGGCCTTGCTCAACGGCGATTATGACCCGGCGGATTACAATAGCGACCGCCTGCAGATGGGCGCGGTCAAGCTTGTTGCCGACGGCAGTATCCAGGGCTACACCGGCTACCTGAGCCAGCCGTATTACACCCCCTACCACGGCGACGCAACTTATCGCGGCTATCCCTCCATCCCCAGGGACAAACTGTTCGAGCAGGTGGCCGCCCTGCACAAGGCGGGCTACCAGATAGCGATCCACGGCAATGGCGATGCCGCGATCGAGGACATCCTCGACGCGTTCGAGGCGGCCCAGAAAGAGCATCCCGTGGCGGATCCCCGCATGATCCTGATTCACGCCCAGATGGCGCGGCAGGACCAGGTCGCCAGGATGAAGGCGCTGGGCGTAACCCCGAGTTTTTTCAGCGCCCACACCTGGTACTGGGGCGATCGCCACCGGGATATCTTCCTCGGCCCGGAGCGGGCCGCGGTGATCAGCCCCGCCAGGTGGGCCCAGGACTACGGCCTGCGCTTCAGCTCCCACCTGGATACCCCGGTGACGCCCATGCTGCCGCTGCAGGCGGTGTGGAGCCAGGTGGAGCGTATCACCTACGGCGGCGATACGCTGGGTCCCGGGCAGCGTATCGGCGTGATGCAGGCACTGCGCGCGGTGACCATCGATGCGGCCTGGCAGGTGTTCCAGGACGGCAATCGCGGCTCCCTGGAGCCGGGTAAATACGCCGACCTGGTGGTGCTGTCCGGCAATCCCCTGGATGACCCCATGGCAATGCGCGAGCTGGAAGTGGAGCAGACGGTTATCGGCGGCGCCACGGTTTACCGCAAACCCTGAGGACTTTCTCGCCGCCGGCGTGGACACCCGGCGGTCATTCCGATATAAATACCCAAACGGCTTAAGTGAAAATCAGGCTTACGCTGTTTTCAGCTGTCAGGGGAACGAGCCGTAATCATGTACCGCTATATTGTCGATAACGCTGTAACGTACACGTCGGAAGATTTCGTCCTCTTCAGGGAATCACCCTTCGCCTGCTGGATGGAGCGGCTGACCCTCGAAAACCCCGACCACGGTATCCCGCCGGACGTCGGCAGCCTGCCCCCCGGGGACAGCATAGAGCCGCAGGACGATATGGCCGACACCCTGCGCGCCGAGGGCAAGGACGTCCGCCTGATCGACTGGGAGGCGGATGAGCCGGATCGTCGCGCCGCCACCCTCGATGCGATGCGCAGGGGCGCCGATTTCATCGTCAACGGCCAGCTCGCGCTGGGGCCACTGTCCGGTGCGGCCAATCTGCTGGTGCGCACCAGTGGCTATTCAGAGTTCGGCGATTTCCTCTACATTCCCTGTGAGACCCAGGCCAGGAGCACGCTGCACTCGGCGTTCCGGCTCTGTTTCCTGGCGGACCTGTTGCACAGCCTGCAGGGGCAGCTGCCACCGCAGATGCTGATCATTCGCGGCGGTGACGACCTGGTGCCGATGCAGACTGACAGCCATATTTACCACTACCGGGCGGTCAAGCAGCGCTTCATGGAAGCCATGCGCAGTTTTCGCAAGCATCGAATGCCGGATCCGGCGGAATCCGCCCATTTCGGTCGCTGGTCGGATTGTGCCCACGAGGTGCTGAAGCAGCGCCTGCTGCGCGAGGACCACCCGGCGGCGGACGCGGCCGATGAACCATTCGCGGAGCCGTTGCGCAAGGCGGTGGGCGCCATCGCAACCGGCGGCGCCAGCTCCTATGACCGGGACGATATCACCCAGCCCGGGCTGAACCGGGCGGACCCTGCGGCGGTGGCACTGGCGCCGGCGGGCCCAGAGGCCCGCGACAGCCTCGCTGCCGCGGGCAGTTTTACCCTGGCGGAGCAGGCGCGGATGCTGAAACCCGGCACCTACAAGCCCGGCCC
This sequence comes from Gammaproteobacteria bacterium, assembly GCA_029859085.1. Classification (GTDB taxonomy): domain Bacteria; phylum Pseudomonadota; class Gammaproteobacteria; order Pseudomonadales; family Halieaceae; genus JARRPM01. The sequence continues at coordinate 9,059 of JAOUDU010000009.1, forward strand.
GGGAGTCTACCGTATAGGGCGTCCCCGTGGCGCACCGCCGCAGGTGCAGGACCCGGTGGAGGCGCCGCCCGCGCCGGTGAAACCGCCGGAGCAGGTCGCTTATACGCCCCCGCAACCGGCGGCAGCAGCGCCCGCCGCCGACAAGCCCAGGTACAATCGGCGCGCATCGGACGCCGCCCTGCAGAACCTTGAATTCATCGGCAGTGCCGCGCAGGTTCCCGGCCCCGGCATCTACACCGCGCCGGAACCGTTGCGTCCGCCCTTGGCTGGCGCGGCCCCGGCCCCCAGCCTGCGCGATCCGCGCACCCGGTTGCCGGCCCGGGATAGCCTTATCCCGGTCGCGGCACCCGAACCCATACTGGGCAAGGCGCCGTCCTGGGGCCTGCCGCCCGGGATGGATGAGGAAGAGATGCAGGTTCTGCCTTTGGCCTCTGCGCCGCCGGCAGAGCCGGTGCGACCCCAGGGCAGCGAACAGTCCGCCATCGACATGGATGGTACCCATCTCGCATCGCCGCCAGCCGCGCTGGCCACGGCCGGTGCCGAGCTGGCGGCGGAGATCGGTTTTGAGGTCCAGGAGATCAGGCACGGCTTCGGCCAGGCCGCGATCGAGCAACACCGGGCCCCCCGCCAGCGCCCCTTCGGAGACAGTATTTTCACTGACGGAACGTTCCCTGAGGCAGAGCCCGCAGGCGGCGGCTTCAGTGACAGCCTGATCACCAGCGATAACTACGACAGCTGAGCAGCGGTCCGCTGCCCGCCAGCCCGGGCTCGCGGCCAATCAGGCCCGCAGGTTGCGGAAGCAGTCTCGCAGTTCCGCCAGGAACAGCTGCGGCTGCTCCAGCGCCGCAAAATGCCCGCCCCGGTCCAGTTCGTTCCAGTAGATGAGATTGCTGAAGCGACGCTCGGCCCAGCGTCGGCTGGTGCGAAATATCTCTTTCGGGAAAATGGAACATCCCACCGGCATGGCGATGGGCTCCATGCCCGTCGCATTGAAGCTCTCCCAGTACAGGCGGGCTGAGCTGCCGGCGGAATTGGTCAGCCAGTAGAGCATCACGTTATCCAGCAACTCGTCCCGGCTCACTGCATGCTCCGGGTGTTTGACGCCGTCCCTCTCGCAATCGGTCCACGCGTAAAACTTTTCCACGATCCAGGCCATCTGGCCGACCGGCGAATCCGCCAGGCCGTAAGCCAGTGTCTGGGGACGGGTGGATTGCTGCCTGGAGTAGCCGGAGTCCCACCGGCTATAGAATTTCACCGCCTCCAGGGCCGACTGCTCCCGGGGCGTCAGGTCCTCCATGGTTGCCGGGTCGGGCGCTACGATGGGCATGGTGATGTGTATCCCCGCGCAGTGGCGCGTTTCGGTCTGCCCCATACTCTGGGTGATGATGGCGCCCCAATCGCCACCCTGGGCCACGTAGCGATCGTAGCCCAGGCGGGACATCAGGCGGCCCCACATCCCGCCGATTTTCTGTACGGAGGTGCCCGTGGTTTCCGGCTTGCCGGAAAAACCGTAGCCCGGCAGGGAGGGCACGACCACGTGAAAGGCGTCCTCCGCCCTGCCGCCGTGGGCGACAGGATCTGCCAGGGCGTCGATGATTTTGTGGAATTCCACCACCGAGCCCGGCCAGCCGTGGGACAGGATAATCGGCAGCGCTGTCGGTTCGGGGCTGCGGCGGTGGATGCAATGGATGTCGATGCCGTCGATGTTCGCGATGAACTGCGGCCACTGATTCAGGCGCCGCTCGATCCGGCGCCAGTCATACTCCTGCGCCCAGTAATCCGCCAGCTCGCGGGTGTATTGCAGCGGCATGCCCTGGCTCCAGTCCTGGCAGGTTTCCCGGTCGGGCCAGCGGGTGAGGGCGAGCCGCTGCCGCAGGTCCTGGAGTTGGGCCTCGGCGATGGCTACGGTGAAGGGTGAAAGGTCCGGGTTCATTGCAGGTGGGCCTGGTCGCTGTGGTAAAGGGTCGCTGCAACCCTACGGCAGGCCGAGGCAGCAATGCAAGCGGGGCCCGGTCGATAGTTCAGCCGGCCAGGGCCCGGTAAGCCCCTGCCGTCATCCCGGGCCGGTAGCACGCCAGCGCCTCCAGCAGGGCGCTGCGCTCCTGCTCGGTCTCCCGGGTAGAGGCTATCAGGTGGGTGGTCCTGGGTTCCCGGTCGAGGAACAGCTTGCCGCTGGTTTTTGCCGCCTCGGTGGCTGTCGCCAGCCAGACGATAGTGTCCGCCCCCTGTTCGGGGGTGCGCAGCACCGGCCGGGTCAGGCGATGGAAGGTCGGCAGGGACGATTTCACCCCCGGGGTCCTTGCCCAGCCCGGGTGCATCGCGTTTACCACGATGTTCTCACCGGCCCAGGCCTTTGCCCACTCCTCGGTGACGATCATCAGGCCGCGCTTGGCCCTGGCATAGGCGACGCTGCCGGAGTAGTTCTCTAGCGGCGCCTCGAGGCGCTCGAGGTCCAGCCGCTGGCTGTACATACCCCCGGAGACCACATTGATCACCCGGGCGCTGCCAGCCCCGGCCAGCAGCGGTTTCAGGCCCTCGGTCAGGCGGTATGGGCTCAGCAGTAACAGGGCGAAACTCTCCTCCAGGCCCTCTGCCGTCTCCCGGCGGGGGTTGAACAGGGCCCCGGCGTTGTTTACCAGGACGTCGATGGGTTTGCCTATGCGCTTGAGGCGGCGCACCAGCCTGTCCACTTCTGACATCAGGCTGAGGTCGGCTATCTCGATACGTACGCGGTTGTTCCCCGACTCGCGCTCAATCGCCTGTTTCAGCTCGAGTGCCTTGCTTTCGTTGCGGATGACCAGGGTGAGTTCGGCGCCGAGTTCGGCCAGCCGGTGTGCAGCCGCAAGGCCAAGCCCGGCACTGGCGCCGGTGATAACCACGTGTTTGTCACCCATCCAGCCGGATACCGGGTGCCAGTTCTTCTTGCCCTTGTTGTAGCCCGCCCGGGTGAATTGCGCGAGGGCCGGAACAACCAGTCTATCCGCCCAGCGCGCTGAATCCGGCAGCGCCGGCGCCGGGAAGTTGTCATCCAGCGCGCGCTTGAGTCCCTGCACCGACTCGTGACCCATCCGCTCCAGGCCGTCCTGGAAACGCGCCGCGATAGCCGCCAGCGGCTTTTGGAAGGTAAACGTGGCGCGGTAATCTATGCGTGTACCGGTGGCTGTCCCGGTAAAACGGATTTCATCGTCCACCTCGAAAAAGCGGCTGCTGCCGTGCAACCTGAGCAAAGCACCGGGTTCGTGGTGGGTCAGGGTGTACGCCAGCGTGACACTGCCAAGGGGCTGCCGGCACACCACCTCGAACAGGGTGCCGGCGCCGATGGGGCCGCCGCTGAGCTTGCGCGCGGAGATGACGGTGCTGTCCCACTGCTCGGTGGTGCGAAAGTCGGCCACGTAGGCGAAGGCCTCGGCGACCGGCCGGTTTACGTCAATTTTCTCGTGCAGTGTGATCATGGTGCTCAATTCCCGGTTGTGTCGATAACCTGTTTACGCAGCCCGGTCTCGGATGGCTCACTCTGCCCGTGCTATTGGCAGCATTTGACAAAACTGCAGTGAGCCAGCATCGTTCCCACACGCGGGTTTGATACTGTCAGCACCCGTTAAATATAGCAGTTGCAGGGGATTTCAGATGATCGGCAAGTTGGTGAGCACAACCGTGGTGACTCTGGCAGTTATGGCCCCGGGGCCGGCAGTGGCCGAAAAACCTCGCGGCGCGGTCCGCTGCGCCGATCTGCAATGGTCGGCGCAGGTGCTGGCGGTGAATCCGGATATAGCCCTGGCCTGCCAGGGGGTGTACGAAAAAGATGGCATCCTGTATGCGAAAGCGACCATCGAGGTGGTGAAGGTTGTGGGCAATACCCTGCGCTTTCGCACCCGGCTTACCGACGGCAGCCTGGGCAAGCGCCGCAGCGTGACACTGGACAGCCAATGGCGGGTCAATATCGGCGGCCGCGAGTACCGGCTCACCGACCTGGTCGAGGGCCAGCAACTCGACATTTTCCTGCCCCAGGACCGCTTCGCGCTCAGTGTCATCGGCAGTAATGACAGCAAAACCAAGGACATAGAGCCGGCGGCAGACTGAGCGGTTCAGTCTTCCTCTACCCACACCCTGCGCAGGGGCTCGCCGAAGTCATCGTAGATAATCTTGCGCCTCGGCTGGGGCAGCCGGCTGCGCTTGCGGACCGGGCGCCGTCGCAGGTTCAGCATCCGCCTGGCGTCTATGGCCGCAACCACTTCCGGTACCGGTGTGCGCGGCAGCGGCGGCTCGGTGAACAGCCTGCGGTTCAGGAACAGCGGGGGGTCGCCCGGATCTTTGCCGCTGACGCCGCGCGGAACGCTTTCCACCTCGCCGCCCCGGTTCAGGAACCGCTCGACTTCCAGCTGCAGCTCCGCCCTCACGTCCGCTTTTGATACAGGTTTTTTCAAGATAACCTGCTCCAGGTCCGGTTGCCCAAACGGCGTAGTATAACGCCGCTTCGCAACAATTACAGAGCGGGCGCCGGAACCGCGACGATTCCCCTGCGCAGGCGAGCGCCCGGGCCGGTTTCCTGCAACCGTATCTGCCCATCCTCGATATCGATACCCAGGCTCGCGAAGATGGCGGCAAAGGGCGGAACCGCAGTGGAGTTGGCGACTTCGTCATACAGGATGCTGAACAGCACCACGCGGTTCAGCTGATCCAGTCGCGCCACGATCTCCGGTACCGGGAGGCGCTCCTCGGCGCAGCACTGGTTGAGCCGTTCCAGCGCCTTGTCGAGGCTCAGCTTGCCACCGGACTGGAGTCTCAGGCGGGTGTCGGCGGCCAGGAAATACCAGGCCCCGCTCCAGTAGACACGCATGAAGCCGCCGTCCTCCCGCAGCCTGTCACTGACCGCCTGCAGGGCCTGGCCATCGAATTGGGTTTCCGCGAGGCCTCGCTGGAAGCCGTTGTACAGCCGCTGCCACATTTCGCGCTCGCTGATCAGCCCGGCCCTGGCCTGCAGGATGTTCTGGTAGTAACTCGCCAGGCCCTCGCTGAACCAGGCGTCACCCGAACCCTGGTAGGGAATCAGCAGGTGGGCGAGTTCGTGATAGCTGGTCCAGGCCCGCTGTAACTCGTCCGCCGAGGCAAAGGCCGCGGTAAAAAACTCGACCCTGGTGATATCTTCGCGCCGCACCTGCGCCCAGGGGATAGGCTCGGAGGAGCTGGCGGCGGTGGGTGCGATGCTTATCTGCCAGTGCCGGGTGGGCCAGTGGCCGTAGACCCCGCCCAGGGCCGCCGCAATGTAGTCGACCCACTGCATCAGGTTGTCGCGCATCGCGGGCTTGAACTGGTTGCTGATAAGCACTTCAAGCTGGCGCCCGTCCTGGACGCGCAGGTAGCGCGTTGTTTCATCCGCTGTCGTCGCCGGCGATGCCAGGGACGCCGGGGACAGCAGCGCGATAAGCAGCAGGGCGCTGGCGCTGTGTTTCAAACCGTTCAGGACCCGTTTGCCCCGGGCCGGCCCGACCCGCCGAACCCGGCGAGTTCCGCCATCCGGGAGAACAGCTCGAACACGTCGGTCGTCGCTGCATCGCCCTTGAATTCGCGGTAGAGCGAATCGACGTTGACGGCGATGCGCTCCGGGTCCGACCAGGCTGAATATTCGCGCAATTCGATGTCCCTGGCCGCTTCAAAGGCGTCCATACCGGCATCAAACCGCGACCTGGCCTGGTCGCGGACATACTCCAGGTATTGCCGCACCCCAGCCACGCCCTTCTTGTCGGTTACCGGGCCATGGCCGGGGACGATATGTTCCACATCCATAGCCTCGATCAGTCGGCAGGCCTTGATCCAGTTGGCGACGGGCCCCTGCCACATGATTGGCGTGCCTTCGATGAACAGTATGTCCCCGGTGAAGACCGTTCGGTCCCTGGGCGAATGCACCAGCACGTCGCCCCGGGTGTGGGCCGGGCCTACTTCGATCAGGTGCACCGGTTTGTCGCCAACGCGCAGGTCGAGGTGGCCGTCGAAAGTGCTGTTAGGCGGGGTGTGGGTGATGCCCGTGAACTTGAACTGCCCGAAGCAGTGCAGGAAATACTCTCCCACCTTGCCCATGGTGCCGGCCATCTCCATGATGGCCGCCATGGCCTGGGGCGGGAGTTCATTCATCTCCGCCGCGGAGGCGGATGAGGCGATGATGCGGGCTCCTGCCACCAGTTCATTGCCGTGGCAGTGATCGCCATTGGCGTGGGTGTTGACCAGGGTGTCGATGGTTCCTGCGCGGGGCTCCGCACGCCGCATCGCCCGCAGCATCTCGTCGGTGAGGGCCAGGTCGTACAGGGTATCAACCAACAGGGATTCCTCCCCGTCGGCGATCAGGCCCGCGTTGCTCCAGCCCCAGGTTCCCCGGGGTGCCAGCCAGGCGTAGGCGCCATCCGCCAACTCCCGCAATCCGTGTCCGGCCATCGTTGCCATAATACTGCTCCGCGCGATATACCCGGGCCAATATTACGCACATTTACCCGTGAATACATGGGCAAGGTTTTCTCCCGGGTTCACAATCTGTTTTAATACCGGTCCCGATATCGCTGGAAGCTAAGCATGAACGCCATTCGCTCAACGCTGGTTTTTACCTGGCTCGTGCTGTCGCTGATCCCCTGTGGAATCGCCCTGCTTATCGCTTCCGTGTTTCTCGATGACAAAAAGGTCTGGTGGTGGTTCGCAGTGCCCTGGCTCAAGGGAGTGGTGGAAGCGGCGCGCCTGATCGGCGGGGTGAAGTACCGGCTGCAGGGCGTCGAAAACCTGCCCGCTGCCAGTGACATGCGGCGCGTGATCCTGTGCCCGAAGCACCAGTCCACCTGGGAAACATTTTTCTTTCCCAGCATGACCTCGCACCCCCTGGCTTACGTGTTCAAGAAAGAGCTGTTGCGGATACCGTTTTTTGGCTGGAGTATCGGTGCGCTCAACATGATCCATATCGACCGCAGCAAGGGCAAGGAGGCCTGGAACAAGGTCGCGGAGCAGGGCAGGGTGCTGATGGACCAGGGCAAGTGGATGATCATGTTTCCCGAGGGCACCCGCACCGAGCGCGGCGGCAAGGGCAGTTACAAGGCGGGGGCCACGCGCCTGGCTGTCGCCACCGGTGCCTGTGTCATTCCCATCGCGGTCACTTCGGGGCGCTGCTGGCCGCGGCGATCGTTTTCCTTTATCCCCGGGGTAATCGATGTCTCGATCGGCCGGCCGGTGAGTGCCCAGGGCCGGGAGCCGGGGGAGCTGATGGACGAGATAGAGCAATGGATCGAGGCCGAAATGCATCGCCTGGACCCGGATGCATACCCAAAACCCAACGCAGGAGTATGACTATGTCCGCAGGAAAAATTGGCTGCCTGGTGCTTTATGCAGTGCTTGCAGCGGTGGCTGTTACCCAGGCCGGCAGTGCGGCCGCCACGGTGGCCGTGTGGACCCTGGCCGCATTCGCCGTGGCTCACCTGGTCGAGTTGGCCTTATATTTCAAGCTGTGCCGGCAGGCCGGCGGATCACTGCCCGGACACCTGTTGCAGGTTTTTTTATTCGGCTACCTCCACATGGTGGAAATGAAGGCGGCGGTCCAGCCCAAATAACCCGTTTCATACAAAACAAAGGCGCGATATCTATGGCTATACAGACACGGTTCGTTGAATACAAGCATGACAATCTCACCCTGGAAGGTTTCCTCGCCTGGGATGACTCCCTGGCCGGGCCGAGGCCGGCGGTTGCAATCAGCCACACCTGGGCGGGGCGCACGACATTTGAAGAGGGCAAGGCGATCGCGCTG
>JAOUDU010000359.1 GCA_029859085.1 Gammaproteobacteria bacterium
GTTCTTGCCATCGCGCTCAAAGATGTTGTGGGCCCGGACCGACATCTGCACGAACAGGTCACCGGGCGGCCCGCCCTCAGGCCCGGCCTCACCCTCCCCGGAGAGGCGGATGCGGTCGCCGGTATCAACACCCGGCGGCACCTTGACCGACAGGGTGCGGGTTTTTTCCACCCGCCCCTGGCCCCGGCAGGCGGGACAGGGATCGGTAATGGTCTTGCCGCGACCGCGGCAACTCGGGCAGGCCTGCTGCACCTGGAAGAAGCCCTGCTGCATGCGGACCTGCCCGGCACCGCCACAGGTGCCGCAGGTCACAGGCGAACTGCCCTTCCTGGCGCCGGAGCCGTCGCATTTCTCACAGGTGCTCAGGCTGGGAACCCGGATTTCCACCGTGGTGCCCTTGACCGCGTCCTCGAGGGAGATATCCAGGGTGTAGCGCAGGTCCGAGCCGCGCTGGGGACCGCCGCGCCCGCGGCCGCCGCCCCCGAAGATATCGCCGAACACGTCGCCGAAAATATCGCTGAAGTTGCCCCCGCCGAAACCGCCGGCCCCGCCGCCCATGCTCGGGTCCACACCGGCGTGGCCAAAGCGGTCGTAGGCCGCCCGCTTCTCGGGGTCCATCAGGACATCGTAGGCCTCGGTGGCCTCCTTGAACTTGCTGTCGGCGTCGGGATCATCAGGATTGCGATCCGGGTGGAACTTCATCGCTACCCGGCGATACGCCTTCTTGATGTCCTTCTCGTCGGTACTCTTGCTGACGCCGAGTACTTCGTAATAGTCGCGTTTTGACATAAACCCTTGCGGCTCTTGATCCGCTTATCTGAAATGACTACGCGGGCACTTGAGTCCCGCGTCGTCATGGTCTTGTCCAGGGCCGGACTGGTCCGGCCGCTAATCAGAAGCGCCGGGGAGGCGCAGCTCCCCTACTTCTTATCGTCCTTCACTTCCTCGAACTCGGCGTCGACCACATCGTCACCCGCGGGTTGTGCCTGCTCCCCGCCGGCGTCATTCCCCCCTGCCGCCGCGGCCTGCGCAGCGTACATCTTCTGGGCCACGGTGCTGGTCACTTCCGTCAGCCTGGTGGCCGCGGCATCGACTGCTTCCTTGTCGTCGGCCTTGAGTGCCGCTTCCGCCTCGGTAATGGCGGCCTCGATGGCGGCCTTTTCATCAGCGCTGGCGTGCTCACCGGCCTCCTCCAGGGTCTTGCGGGCCGCGTGCACCAGGCCGTCCAGGGTGTTGCGCGAGGCAACCAGCTCGGCGAAGCGGGCGTCCGTCTCGGCGTTGAGCTCGGCGTCAGCCACCATTTTCTGGATTTCTTCATCCGTCAGGCCGCCGGAGGCGGTAATCCTGATGGACTGTTCCTTGCCCGTGGCCTTGTCCTTGGCGGAGACATGCAGGATACCGTTGGCATCCAGGTCGAAGGTCACCTCGATCTGCGGCATGCCGCGGGGCGCCGGCGGGATATCCGCCAGGTCGAACCGGCCCAGCGACTTGTTACCGGTCGCCTGCTTGCGCTCGCCCTGCACCACGTGGATCGTGACGGCGGTCTGGTTGTCGTCCGCGGTGGAGAAGATCTGCGACTTCTTGGTCGGGATCGTGGTGTTCTTCTCGATCAGGGGTGTAGCCACACCGCCCATGGTCTCGATACCCAGGGTCAGCGGGGTCACGTCCAGCAGCAGTACGTCTTTCACTTCACCCGACAGTACCGCGGCCTGGATGGAGGCGCCGATGGCTACCGCCTCGTCCGGGTTGACGTCCTTGCGCGGCTCCTTGCCGAAGTAATCCGCCACCTTCTTCTGCACCATGGGCATACGGGTCTGGCCACCCACGAGAATAACCTCGTGGATATCGCTGGGGCTGAGGCCCGCGTCCTTCAGGGCGATCTTCACCGGCTCCATGGAGCGGTTTACCAGCTCTTCCACCAGTGACTCCAGCTTGGCCCGGGACAGCTTGACCACCAGGTGCTTGGGCCCGGAGGCATCGGCGGTGATGTAAGGCAGGTTGACCTCGGTCTGCTGGGCGCTGGACAGCTCGATCTTGGCCTTTTCCGCAGCCTCCTTCAGGCGCTGCAGGGCCAGCGGATCCTTGTGCAGGTCGATCCCGGTCTCCTTCTTGAACTCGGCGGAGAGGTACTCGATCAGGCGCATATCGAAGTCTTCACCACCGAGGAAGGTATCCCCGTTGGTGGACAACACCTCGAACTGGTGCTCGCCGTCCACTTCCGCGATCTCGATGATGGAGATATCGAAGGTACCGCCACCGAGGTCGTAAACCGCTATGGTGTGGTCGCCCTTGGCCTTGTCCATGCCATAGGCCAGCGCCGCCGCGGTGGGCTCGTTGATAATACGCTTGACGTTCAACCCGGCGATGCGACCGGCGTCCTTGGTGGCCTGGCGCTGGGAGTCGTTGAAATAGGCGGGGACGGTGATAACCGCTTCGGTCACCGGCTCACCGAGGAACTCTTCCGCGGTCTTCTTCATTTTGCGCAGCACTTCGGCGGACACCTGCGGCGGGGCCATTTTTTCGTCCCGAACCTGCACCCAGGCGTCGCCGTTGTCAGCCTTGACGATCTTGTAGGGGACCATCTTGATGTCTTTCTGGACAACGTCGTCGGTGAACTTGCGGCCGATCAGTCGCTTGACCGCGAACAGGGTGTTGTGGGGGTTGGTCACCGCCTGGCGCTTGGCACTCTGGCCCACCAGGATTTCGCCATCCTCGGAGTAGCCGACGATAGAGGGCGTGGTGCGATCCCCTTCCGAATTCTCTATAACCCTGGCCTTGCCTCCCTCCATTACGGATACGCAGGAGTTGGTCGTTCCCAGGTCGATGCCGATAATCTTGCCCATTTGCTTGTCTCCAGTCGGTGGGCAGGCGCAGCCTGCCTCTTCAATAATTACGATATTCCCTATATTGGCCCCAGTCGGGGGAATTCAAGGGCCGGGGGCCATAATTCTTAGCTGGCGGCCTTGCTGACCATCACCATCGCCGGTCGCAGCAGGCGCCCGTTCAGGGTGTAGCCCTTCTGCATCACCGCGATGACGGAATTGGGTTCTACTTCCTTGTTCTCCACCATGGTCATGGCCTGGTGCAGGTTGGGGTCGAAGGGTTCGCCCTGGGGGTCCACCGCCTCGATGTTGAACTTTTTCAGGGCGTCCAGGAAACTCTTCAGGGTCAGCTCCACACCCTCGGCAATGGGTTTGACCGCGGCATCGTGCCCGGCAGTGGCCTCGAGGGCGCGCTCCAGGTTGTCCACCACCGGCAACAGTTCCCTGGCGAATTGCTCCAGGGCGAACTTGCGGGCTTTCTCAACGTCCTGCTCGGCCCTGCGCTTGACATTCTGGGCGTCCGCCGCGGCCCTGAGGGCGGCGTCCCGGGCGGAGGCGACCTCCTCTTCCAGCTGCGCCAGCACCTGCTCCGGGGAGGGCTCGCCCCCGGCGGCGTCACCGGGGGCAGCGGCCTCCGCCGCCACCTCCTGCTGGTCGATCTCCCCGGGGTTTACGGTTTGTTCCTGTTCGTTTTCGGCCACGCCTGCCCTCCAGTTCTGCCTGTTCTGCATCAATCCATACGCGCACACCCGCCGATGACCGGGCACGCGCGCGATAGCTTACAGGGGGGATATGGGGGTGGGCCCCCGCCAATTCAAGGCGGGGCCGGCAGGAACCCTGGGGAATTCAGCCGCCCAGGGCCGAACTCAGCATCCTGGCGGTGACATCGACGATGGGTATCACCCGCTCGTAGGCCATGCGCTGGGGGCCGATCACCCCCAGCACCCCGAGGATGCGGTCGCCGTCGTTGTAGGGGGCGGTGATGACGCTGTAATTGCCGAACACCTTGTAGCCCGCCTCCTCGCCAATGAATATCTGGATGCCCTGGGCCCTGCTGCAGCGCTCCAGCAGGTGCAGCAGGTCCTTTTTCTTCTCGAAGGCCTCGAACAGGCCCCGCAGCTGGAGCATTTCCTCGGCGGTGGCGCTGTCCAGCAGGCGGGATTCGCCCACCACCACGCAATCCTCACCCCCCGGTTCCTGGTCCAGGGCCTGGTTGGCCAGGTCCAGGGACGCCTGCAGGTAGCTGTCGATCCGGCTGCGGGCATCCTGCATCTCTTTCAGGATCTGCTCCTTAACCAGCCGCAGCGGCCGGCCGGCAAAGCGCTGGTTCACCATCGCCGCAG
>JAOUDU010000360.1 GCA_029859085.1 Gammaproteobacteria bacterium
GCAGATGGCGATGCCGAGAGTGCCTATCCCGCTGGCGCCGCCGTGGATAAGGACCCGCTCCCCGGCCTGCAGGTGGCAGCGCTGGAACAGGTTGTGCCATACGGTGAGCAGGGCCTCCGGCAGGGCGGCGGCCTCGGCCATGCCAAGCCCGTCGGGAATCGGCAGGCACTGGGTAGCGGGCGCCACGGTGTAATCTGCATAGCCGCCGCCGTGAGTCAGGGCGCAGACCCGGTCACCCACATGCCAGTTGTCGACCCCGGCCCCCGTGGCGATGACCTCGCCGGCGACCTCCAGCCCCATGATCGGCGAGGCGTCTTCCGGCGGCGGGTAAAGCCCCTTGCGCTGCAGCAGGTCGGCGCGGTTCAGCCCCGCCGTGCTCACCTTGATCAGCACTTCTCCCGGCCGGGGCGAGGGCACCGGTCCGCGCTCGATGCTGATACTGTGGTCCTGGGGGCTGACGGCTACGTAGCGGCGCTGTGCGGGTATATCGTTCATTTTTGCTCCTGGGGTGGTGCGAAGGGGGCCGGGATAATTCAGCTGCCGGGCTTGCAGATCAATTGTTCGAACATGTTACGCGCTTCGGCCAGGTTGGCGAAGACAGGGTATTCGCTGTTCATTGCCCAGCTGGTTGTCAGCATATTGAGGGTGCCCACGATCATCGCGGAGAGGATATCCGGTGAAAAATCCGTGCGCACGTCCCCGATCTCGATCCCGGCTGTGATCAGGCGGGCAAAGCTGGTGCTTGCCGAATTGCCTATCTCGCGCTGTTGTTCGGCGTTTTCGGCGAAAATGGAAGGGGCGATCAGGATCAACTGCCGGTCAATTTCGCTGAAGGTCGCAAAGTTGGAGGCAATATACTCTATCATCGCTTCGAGCCTGGCGCGGGTGCTGTGATGGTTCGCCATCAGCAGGTTCAGCATCGGTTCCGACTGGTTGTAGAGCCGGGAGATACCCAGGCCGCCGAGCAGGGCGTGCTTGTTGCTGTAGTGCCCATAGAAAGTCCGCCGGGCGACATCCGCTTCCACGCAGATCTGCTCGATACTGGTTTCCTCGATTCCCTGTTCCCGGAACAGCTTGTAGGCGGCGTCCTCAATGCGGGCGCGAATCTCGAGCTTGCGCTGCTCGCGCCGTCCCAGGAGCGTCGGGGCTGTGTCCATCAATATCTCACCCGAGTGTTGCATTCGTCGGACCATTAAACTAAATTAGTATACATATGTGCAAGTTTGCTCATCTGTGAGCCTGGCTGCCGGCAGGCATGAGGGTCAGGATGGGGGGCTTGGCTGTCCTTTACAACCGGCAATTGCCAATGATCAATTCGGAGCAGAGCATGTCAATCGTAGACGCGTGTGAATCCAGGACCAATGTTACTCCGGAGTTCCCCATGGGATGGTTCTCCGTGTCCCGCAGCCATGAGCTTCATGTGGGTGAAGTGAAACCGGTACAGGCGTTTGACCGGGAGCTGGTTCTGTACCGCACCCGCAGTGGAGTGCCGGTGCTGCAGGACGCGTATTGCCCCCATCTCGGCGCACACCTGGGCCATGGCGGACGGGTTGTCGGCGAGTCTGTTCGCTGCCCTTTCCACGGCTGGCGCTTCGGCGCCGGGGGCAAGTGCGAGGAAATACCCTACTGCGACGAGATTCCCGAGCGCGCCCGGCTGCGGACCTGGCATACCGAGGAAAAAAATGGCGAGGTGTATGTCTGGTATCACCCCGAGAATACCGGGCCGCAGTGGGAGCTGCCGGACCTGCCGGAGCTGGGGGATCCCAACTGGACCGTGCCGCGCTACGCCGAGTTCCTGGTGCCGGCGCACGTCCAGGATATCGCCGAGAACTCCTGTGACCCGGTGCATTTCCAGTACGTCCACCGCCAGCCGGATGTGCCCCCGTCGGAAGTTACAGTGGAGGAAAACGGCCGCATCCTGCACCTGCGCTCCGATGCGAGCAATGCGCCGATACCCAGCCAGCTGCACGCCGCGGTGTTCAACCCCGGCTTCGCCCTGGTGCGCAACAGCTACGGACCCGGCGCCGAGATGATCGTCTACAACAGCGCCCAGCCCGTCAACCGGCACGAGACCCGGATGCGCTGGACCCTGACTGTGCGGCGTGAGATAGAGGACCTGGCGGGAGACGACGTGATGCAGGGCATTATCAATGGCCTGGGTGATGACTACCCGATCTGGGCCAACAAGGTGCACAAGCACCGGCCGGTGTTCTGCAAGGAGGACAAGACCCTGGTGTTGTTCCGCAAGTGGGTGCGCCAGTTCTACCTGACGGAAAAAGACAAGCGGGAGATTGCCTGAGCATGCAGGATTTCAACAACAAGGTCGCGGTGATCACCGGTGGCTCCAGTGGAGTGGGGCGCTCCCTGGCCTTCGCCCTTGGCGGGCTCGGTGCGAAAATCGCCGTGGGCGACGTTGACAAGGCAGCTATGGAGCAACTGCGATCCGACCTCGCGGCCCGGAAGATTGAAGCGATCGTGGAGCACTGCGACGTGACCAACCCCGCCAGCCTGAATGCCCTTGCGGACAAAACCGAGGCGACTTTCGGCGGCATGCACCTGGTGTTTGCCAATGCGGGCATCAGCGCCGGCGAGTCGGGGGCGATGTGGGAGTATTCGCAAAAGGACTGGCAGTGGTGCTTTAACGTGAACCTGTGGGGCGTGATCAACACCATCAACGTCTTTATGCCAAAACTGGTGGCGGCGAATCAGGAGGCCCATTTCGTGGTGACAGGCTCCGGCAATGGCGCCCTGCTGGTCTACCCCGACCAGCCCATTTACACGGCCAGCAAGGCTGCGGTCCACGCCATCACTGAAAACCTGCACTACCAGGTGACCGCGGCCCAGAGCCCGGTAAGAGTCAGCGCACTGTTCCCTGGCCCCCATGTGGTGGACACCGGCCTGTTCAATTCCGGCCGGGTGCGCCCGCAGGACCTGAAGAAGGACGTCGAGGGCAATGCCTCCGGCATCAGTTCCGTGGACGACATGAAAAAGATGGCGGCGCAGTGGGGCATCGAGCTCCAGACCACCCACCCCGACGAGGTTGCACAAATGGCGGTTGAGGGGTTGCGCAACAACGCTTTCTGGCTGCTGGCCACGACGCCGGAAACGGACGAGAAGATCCGCGCGAGAGCAGAGATGATTCTCACCCGCCAGACTCCCGTGGCCAATATGGTCGGCGCCTGAGGTGCTGCCTCCCAATGTTTCCAGGCTGTTTCCAAATTAATTAAAGCTGATTAACCCATAAGGAATAATCCATGAGCAAGCAAACAGGTGCACCCCAGGGCAATCCCGGCGATATCGCCAATTGGCCCATGTTGAAAATCGTCTACCGGACCGACCCGGACAAGATCGCGGCCCTGCTGCCGCCGGGTATCGAGCCGGGCGCCAAGCCCAATGTCACACTCACCATCTACAACTACCCGGTGCCGGACGAGCCCGAGTACGGCATTGTCACCACGGTGGATGCCGACTACAACGGCATTGCCGGTGAGTACACCCTGGGTTACGGCATCGACCAGGAATCGGCGATATTTATCAGCCAGCAGACCAACGGCCAGCCCAAGTACCCCTGTACCACCGAGTTTTACCGCCTCGGGCCCCAGGTCACCGCCCGCTGTACCCACCACGGCTACACCTTCGTGGAGTTCAAGGGCGCATCAACGGGCCCCGTGGATCCGCTGCCCGACTTCGACCAGCACGAATGGTGGATCAAGGTGTCGCAGGCGGTGAGTGTCGGCGGCCCGGCGACAGCCTACGATTTCCCGCCACATGTGGTACACGTGTCCAGCCGCTACGGCACCGCCTGGCGGGAAGAGGTCAAGGGTGAACTGGTGTTGCGCGACAGCCCCTGGGACCCGCTGACCACGCTGCTGCCCATGCGCGAGCAGTTGTCGGCTCACCTGTGGTGGCCGATATTCCTGGGCCGTGAGATCAAGCTGGCCGGCAAGCTCGACCCCAAAGGCTTCCTGCCCTTTGTCGATACGATATCCGGATCCCGCTGGCCGGGCAGCAATGGCGGCCCCCGGCGGGAATAAAACCCCGCCAGACGTGCCTGTCTATCGGGTGTGTGGCCGTAAATTACACTACACTGGCGAGCACGATC
>JAOUDU010000361.1 GCA_029859085.1 Gammaproteobacteria bacterium
GGAGCTGCCCAACCAGCAGGTCGTAGCAGCGTTTGCAGATTTCCTTGCGGCGCTGCAGGTTGTCCGCCTGCCCCTGCTCGTCGAAAGCCATGACCACCACCGCCGCACCGTAACGCTGGCACAGGCGGGCCTGGGCGAGAAATTCCGCTTCACCGGACTTGAGGCTGATGGAATTCACCACCGCCTTGCCCTGGATACACTTCAGGCCGGCCTCGATAATGTCCCACTTGGACGAGTCCACCATCACCGGCACCCGGGATATATCGGGTTCTGATGCTATCAGGTTGAGGAAGGTGACCATGGCCGCCTTCGCATCCAGCATACCCTCGTCCATGTTGATATCGATGATCTGGGCACCGTCGGCAACCTGGGTGCGTGCCACGTCCAGCGCCGCCTCGAAGTCGCCGTCCAGGATCAGCCGCTTGAACCTGGCGGAGCCCGTCACATTGCAGCGCTCACCCACATTCACGAACAGGCTGTCCCGGGTGATATTGAACGGTTCCAGGCCGCTGAGGCGACATGCCGGGCGCCTGTTGGGCAGCTTGCGCGGTGGTACATCGCGCACGGCGTCGGCTATGGCCTGGATGTGGGCCGGGGTAGTGCCGCAGCAACCCCCGGCCAGGTTCAGGAAGCCGCGTTCGGCAAAACCGCGAAAATCCTCGTACATGATGGAGGGCGTTTCGTCGAACTCGCCGAAGGCGTTCGGCAGGCCCGCGTTGAGGTGCGCGCTGAAGTAGCAGTCAGCTGTATTGGACAGCTCCTCCACGAAAGGACGTATCTCCTTGAAACGCCGCCCGCAATTGCTGCCGACGATCAGGGGGCGGGCGTGTGCCACCGCATTCCAGAACGCCTCCGGGGTCTGGCCCGAGAGCAGGCGTCCGCTGACATCGGGAAAGGTCACGGAAATCATCAGGGGCCATTCGCGGCCCAGCTCGTCGAACACTTCCTTCACCGCGAATATCGCCGCCTTCGCGTTGAGGGTGTCGAATATCGTCTCGATCATCAGGAAGTCGACACCGCCCTCGAGCAGGGCCCGGGTGGCAACCGCATAGTCCTGGCGCAACTGGTCGAAAGTCACGCTGCGCGCGCCGGGATCGTTGACATCCGGCGAAATGGAGGCGGTTTTGGGCGTCGGCCCGAGAACACCGGCCACGAAGCGCGGCTGGGCCGGGTTGAGGGCAGTGACCTCATCAGCTACCTCGCGGGCGATGCGGGCCGCCGCCAGGTTCAGCTCCGCCGACAGGTACCCCAGTTTGTAATCATCCTGGGCTATCGCCGTACTGTTGAAGGTATTGGTTTCGATGATATCGGCACCCGCTTCGAGGTAGCGCCGGTGAATGCCGGCGATGATATCGGGGCGGGTCAGGGACAGCAGGTCGTTATTGCCCTTGAGGTCGTATGCGTGGGCGGCAAAGCGCTCCCCGCGGTAATCCTCCTCCTGCAACCCCTCGGTCTGGATCATGGTACCCATGGCGCCATCCAGTACCAGGATGCGGGACTGCAATGCCTGTTCCAGGGGTGTATGTTGTTGCCGGTTATTAGCCATGATCGGTCTCTGTATACAGCCGGAACAGCTCGCTGCGCCTGAACAACTGTTCCTGCCAAAGTTCCTGCCAAAAAAGCGGGCTAGTCTAGCAGATTGATGCCGGGCCAGCAGGTGGTGCTCGCGTTTTTGTGAACAAGTTTGGTAGAATACCCGAGTAATTTACTCAGAATGGAAATATCGATGGTCACCATCACTGAATCGGCCCAGGACTACCTGGCTGAACTGCTGTCCAAACAGGAAGACGCCCTGGGTGTAAGGGTATTCATCAACCAGCCCGGCACCTCCAAGGCGGAGACCTGTATCGCCTATTGCCGCGAGGGCGATATCCAGGAGGGGGATGAAGAGCACCAGTTCAAGGCCTTCAAGGCCTGGTTTGATGCCCGCAGCCTGCCCTACCTGGAGGACGCGCTGGTCGATTACTCGAAGGACCGGATGGGCGGCCAGCTCACCATCAAGGCCCCCAACGCCAAGATGCCCAGGGTGGATGCCGACAGCCCGCTGGAAGACCGTATCAACTACGTGCTCTACAACGAGGTCAATCCCTCCCTGGCGGCCCACGGCGGTGAGGTCAGCCTGGTCGAGGTCACCGGCGATTTTTACGCCGTGCTGCGTTTCGGCGGCGGCTGCCAGGGGTGCAGCGCGGTGGACATGACGCTCAAGAGCGGTGTCGAGAAGACCCTGCTGGAGCAGCTGCCCCAGCTCAAGGGCGTGCGCGACATGACGGACCACAGCGACAAATCCCAGGCCTATTATTGAGCCCTGGCCGCGCTGCGCCCGCGGCCAGCCTCACCCCACCCGCGCGGGCAGCACCTCCTTGAGCTTGTCCCGCATCGCGCGCAGGCACCGGGCAGTCGTGTCCCAGTCGATACAGCCATCGGTCACCGACACCCCGTAGGCCAGTTCCTCGAGATTTTCCGGAATGGGCTGGCTCCCGGCATTTATATGGCTTTCTATCATCAGTCCCACGATGGACTTGTTGCCCTCGAGGATCTGGTTCGCCACGTTTTCAACGACCAGCGGTTGCAGCTCCGGCTGCTTGTTGGAGTTGGCGTGGCTGCAATCGACCATGATATTGCGGGGTACTCCGGCCTTGTCCAGCGCCTGCTCGCACAGGCGGATGTGGACCGAGTCGTAATTCGGGCCGCCGCTGCCGCCGCGCAGCACGATATGGCCGTAACGGTTGCCCCGGGTGGTGAACACGGAGACCTGCCCCTCGCTGTTGATGCCCAGGAAGCGGTGGGGCTTGGCCACCGAGTTGAGCGCATTGGTGGCTACCGTGAGGCCGCCATCGGTACCATTCTTGAAACCCACCGGGGAGGACAGGCCGCTGGCCATTTCCCTATGGGTCTGGGATTCCGTGGTGCGGGCGCCGATCGCGCTCCAGCTGATGAGGTCCTGCAGGTACTGGGGGGAGATCGGATCCAGCGCCTCGGTTGACGTGGGCAGGCCCAGCTCCAGGATATCCAGCAGCAATTGCCGGCCTATGTGCAGCCCCTCCTCGATCTTGAAGGAGTCATCCATGTGGGGGTCGTTGATCAGGCCCTTCCATCCCACCGTGGTGCGCGGTTTCTCGAAATATACGCGCATCACGATGTACAGCGTATCGCCCAGCTCTTGCGCGAGGTCCTTCAGGCGACGGGCATAATCCATTGCCGCTACCGGATCGTGGATGGAGCAGGGGCCTACCACCACGAACAGGCGGTGATCCTTGCGGTCGAGGATATCCTGGATTACCTTGCGGCTGCCCGCCACCATATCGTGGACCTGCCTTGACATCGGCAGCGCCCGCTTCAGCTGTTCCGGCGTTACCAGTACATCCTGTGAATCGACGTTGATATTGTGGACCTGGATATTGCTCATCGGTTTTTACCTGATACAGTCATTCACTCTCCCGTGACGTCGCCCGCGGCGGCCCCTGGCTCGCCCGCCGGCGCCGGGGGCGGAATTCTATAGCACTGGGCCCGCAATGTGTAGGCGAGCCCGACAGCCGCATTCACACAGGAAAGGAGCAGTACCTTGACCCGCAGCCTCTATGACATCGCGCCACTGGCGCCGCTGGTCGAGGCCGGGTTCGTGCTGCTCACCCCCAACTTCCGCCTCGCCAGGCGCATCAGGTCGGAATGGGACGCCAGCAACGCCGCCACCGGTGCAACCGTGTGGGAGCCGGTCGCCGTGCTCCCGCTCGAGAGCTGGCTGCAGCAGCAGTGGCAGCGCGCTGTCACCGGGGGACTGCTGCCCCCCCTGGCGCTGATCAATAACGCCCAGGCACTGGAATTGTGGCAGCAGGTCATCTCCACCGAGGAGCGGGACTCCGGGCAGTACCACCTGTTGCGCCCGGCCGAGGCTGCGGAAATGGCCTCCCGGGCCCGCGACATGCTCCTGCGCTGGCAGGTGGATACGCGATCGCCGGGTACGCGCCAGGAATTCACCCTCGACGCGGACTGTGGCACTTTCCTGCGCTGGCTGGAGCTGTTTGAGCAGCGGCTGCGGTCGGCGGCCCAGGCAACGGCACTGGACTGTATCCGCCAGCTGCGCGGCTGTGCCGGGCAGCTG
>JAOUDU010000362.1 GCA_029859085.1 Gammaproteobacteria bacterium
CTCAGGTCGAGGTCAGTGACGATGCAGCGGTCGCGATAGCGCAGCGCCTGCGGCAGCGGCGGGACACTGGACAGCGCTGTATATTTTCCCGCCAGGCCGCAAATTTCTGCCACGTACGCGTCGGCGTGGGTTTGCCAGGAGTAGAGCTCCCGGACGCGCCTGGTGCCGTTGTCTGATGCCCGCTGCCATTCGGTATCGCTGTCCAGGTATTTGAGCACCGCCGCAGCCATCTGCGCCTTGTCGAGGGGGTCGACCAGCTCGCCGCATTCGCAGTTGCGGATGATGTCCACCGGGCCGCCGTTCTGGGTGGCAACCAGGGGCAGGCCGGTAGCCGCCGCCTCCAGCAGCGTGAGGCCGAAGGGTTCGGTCAGGGCGGGGTTGATGAATACGCCGCGCCGGGCCGCGGCGATGCGGTAGATCTGTGCCACGTCCTCCGGGCGATGGTGCTTGGGCAGGGCAACCCGCCCATACAGGTCATGGTTATCCAGTACCAGCAGCAGATCTGTGAGCACCTCCTGCGGGCCGCTCTCCAGATCCCTGATGTCACTGCGGTTGCCGGCGATAATCAACAGGTTGGCGGCGGCCTGCAGCTCCGGCGACTCGCCGTAGGCCTCCATCAGCGCCGCCAGGTTCTTGCGTTCATCCGCCCGCGACAGGGCCAGGATCAGCGGCTTGTCGGGCGCCACCAGGAAACGGTCCACCTCGGCGGCAAAAGCGAATTTCTCACCCGCGCGGGGCGGCCTGAATTGCTCCAGGTCGGTGCCGGGCGGGATCACCACCATCCGGTTGGGGTCGTAATAGTTGTAGAGCCCGTACTGTTCCTCGATTTCGTTGTGGGTGCTGGTGATCACCAGGTCCGCGTTGGCCAGCACCTCCTCCTCGGCGTCGATGCGGCGATCGATGTTATAAGCCCGGGAGATTTGTTCCCGGCTGATGCCGCGGGCCAGCAGCCTTTTGCGCTTGTCCCTGCCCAGGGAGTGACCGGTGTGGACCAGCGGTACCCCCAGCAGGTGTGACAGGCGCACGCCGACGTAGCCGGCATCGGCGTAGTGACTGTGAATGACCGTGGGAACCCGGGCTTTGTCCTGCAGCCAGTGCACCAGGTTGTCGGTAAAACTGTCCAGGTGATCCCAGAGCTGCTCCTTGGGAATGTACCCGCCAGGACCGCAGGGTATGCGTACGATGCTGGCACCGTCGCCCAGGGGCTCTTCTTCGCGGGCGTAATCGGCAGACACGGACTGGTCGCGGACCAGGCGGGTAACCAGGTGCACCTGTGCAATGGCGGCGTGCCCGGACAGCGCCCGCGCGAGATCCACCACGTATTTCGTCTGGCCGCCGGTATCGGCATCGCGCCCCAGCTCGAGGTCGGTGGCGCGAATCAGGCCGTGAATGCTCAGCATCAGGATATATATGCTGCCGGTATGCTCTGCCGGAATGACTGACTCCTGGGTCGATGGGTAGTTCCGGGATATTCTAACAGCTGCGGGCCAGCGGTTCAGCCCTGCCGTCGGGCGATTGTCATCGCGGCCGCGATTTCCTGGTCACCGTGAGCCAGTCCAGCACCACGCCGGCGCCCGGGGTGAAGCGGGCGACCCGGTAGACCACCTTGAGCAGGTCGGGCCGGTGCCGCACCCGCAACTCCTGGGAGCGCGGGATAAACCAGGCGGCGATGCCCACTCGCAGCAGCGAGGACGTGGCGAAAATAAGCACGACTGAGTGCTCCATCTGCCAACCCTCGGGCAGCAATGCGAGCAGCTGGGGCAGGGCGCTGGCAAGGTAGCCTCCCAGCAGCGCCCCGAAAAAGACCCCGATGGCGCTCAGTGAGGATTGCACTGCCGCATAGCTGGCGAAATCAGCCCGGGCCGGGCGCAAATCGTACAGGTAGTTGGACGTGCTCAGGGTAAAGCCGCCCCAGGCGAGCCCGGACATCACCTGCACGCCCAGCAGGTAATAGTAATCCTCGGACACCAGCCACAGGGCGGGCAACACCGGCAGTATGCAACTGCTGGTGACCATGACCAGGCGGTTGCCCCAGCGATCGCAGATGTAGCCCCAGGTGGAGAGGGTGAAGAACTGGGTGAGTATCGATACGCCGATGTTGCCGGTATATTGCCAGTAGCTGTAGCCCAGGTCATTCAGCATGTAGACGCTGAAAAAAGGTCCGGAAATGCCGACCGCGCCCTGCATGGCGGCAAAGAACAGGCTGTATTCCCTGAATGCCCGGTGGCGAAAGGATTCGCGCACGCGCCCAAGGGTATCCACGAAGGTGGCGCCGCCGGGCACCTGGTGCTGGTCCGGGTCGTGCATCAGGTGCAGTTGCCAGGCGGACATGCCCCGACCCACGGTCGCCACCAGGAACAACAGGAAAAACCCCAGCCAGGCCAGTTCAAAGCGTTCGAACCAGCCCAGCAGGGCGCCGCCGCAGGCAAAGACGGTGAAGCTGGTAATCATGGTCAGGCGGGTGCGTCCGGCGAAAAAGGCCCCGCGCCTGCGGGCGGGAACCACACTGCCCATCCAGCTGCGCCACTGGGGCTGTACGAAA
The DNA here is from genome assembly GCA_029859085.1 of Gammaproteobacteria bacterium. Classification (GTDB taxonomy): domain Bacteria; phylum Pseudomonadota; class Gammaproteobacteria; order Pseudomonadales; family Halieaceae; genus JARRPM01. The sequence goes on from JAOUDU010000362.1 coordinate 2,543, forward strand.
TTGGCGCAGGCGTGATAGACCACTGCCAGGCCGATCAGCCAGGCTACGCCGTCCGCGGGCCGCAGCAGCGCGACCAGGGCCATTCCCAGTACGGCGGTGGCCTGCAGGGTCACGCCGGCAACGATGGCGTGGCGGCGGCGGAAATGGGAGCACAACCATACGGACAATAACTGGAACGCGGCGCCGGCCAGCTGGGGCAGGGCCGTCAGCTGGCCCATCTGGGGCAGGGTGGCGCGCAGCGATACGGCAAACGCGCTGAGATAGTTATCGCAGATACCGGTCATCGCAGAACTGGCGACGGCCTCCTTGCGGGAGACCGACAGGGTCTGCCTCAACCAGGTATTGCGGCGATTTGTTTCAGTCTTTTTCACACTCGGGTGGTGGCGGCATTCGGAAAGCATGGATTATGCCCTATAGTGGCCACCCATGAACCGGGAATAAGCCGCAACCGGCTCCGGCGCGGCGTTTCATGGCCATTTTTCCGGTAACATTGCCTGCCGCCCAACCAATAGAGGTGTGACGTGAATAGAAGATACCTTGTCCCCGCCTGCGCGCTGCTTGCGCTGGCGGCGATAATGCTCGCGGCCCGGGGCTATGCCGGGTTTGGCACCACTGTGCCGGTCTCCGCCGAAACGGCGACGAATATCGCCCGCAGCCTGTTCCCGGTTTCCCTGAAAGCCGGTACCGACAACCTGTTCCTTACCAACCCGGTTGTGATTTTTATCGACGACAGGCGTATAGGCCTGCAGGCGCACCTGCAGGCCTACGACCACCGCCCGGAGCAGGGCATCGCCATCAGTGAGGAGGGGCAGGCGGTAGTGTCCGGCGAGGTGGGCTATGACCCGAAAACCAGGCAGATATTGCTGTTCAGTCCCAGGATAGACAAGCTCGCTTTCGATAACGACAGCGACGTGACGAAGCGTCTGCGCGCACAAGTGCTGGCGGCGTGGGAAGCCCAGGTGACCAACCCGATCAGGGCCGAAGTCCCTCCCCACCCGTTTATCGCACCATTCAAGGATGGCATCCAGGATGTCACCTACGAAAAACGCAGTATTTTCATCCAGGTCTGGTATCCCTAGGCCTGCGCCCCGAGTTGAGGAGATTGGAATAATGGCTGTGAATAAACTGGAGCGCGAATTCTTTCGCAAGTTGAATGCCCTGGTGGAACCTGCGGTGCGAAGGGGGCTTGGCTCACCGCGCATCGCCCCGGCCGGGCTGATTGTGCTGGAGAGTGTCGGTTTCAAAACGGGCCAGCCACGGCGCACGCCGCTGGCGGCCATGCGCCTGGGCAGCTATGTCTTTGTCAGTACCGTGCGCGGAGAGCGCTCCTTCTGGGTGAAGAACCTGCAAAAGCAGCCCCGTGTCCGTTATTTTCGCGGCGGCAGGGAACACGAGGCCAGGGCGTTCGTGCTGGCACCGGGCAAGAAGTACAAGCGGCCGAAATCACTGCCCCCGCTGATTGGCGCGCTCACCGACGCGTTCGCCGGGCACGCCCCCGCGGGCTGGGCCCTGGCAGTGCTGATGCCTGCTAAGTAAAGGCCTCGC
>JAOUDU010000363.1 GCA_029859085.1 Gammaproteobacteria bacterium
AACCGGTTCCTGGAGATCGTGAGTGACATCGTCACCCGCAGCGGTGCCGACGCCTCGCGGCTCGAGTTTGAGTTGACCGAGTCCACCATCCTCAAGAGTCCCGGCGCGATCAAGGAACGCATGGACGAATTGCGCAAGCTGGGCATCTCCTTCTCGCTGGATGACTTTGGCACGGGCTTCTCGCAGCTGTCCCACCTGACGGAGCTGCCGATCTCCGCCCTTAAAATCGACGCCTGCTTCGTGCGCGACCTGCCTCGCAACCCGCACCAGGAAGCTGTCTGTACGATGATTATAGAGATGGCCCACCGGCTGGGGATGCTGGTCATCGCCGAGGGCGCCGAGACCCACGAACAGGTCGAGTTCCTGCGCGCAAATAACTGCCAGCAGGTACAGGGCTTCTACTACAGCCCCGCCATACCGCTGCAACAACTGCCCCGGTTCGTCCAGGAACAGCGGTTCAAGCGCCGGGAAAGATTGTTTTCCTGAGTCCCTTTCCCGCTGTAAAGACTCAGTAGACCACCCTGTTACGACCCGCCTTTTTCGCCCGGTAGAGCATTTTATCGGCGTTCATCACCACCGCGTCGGGCCTGGGGTGTTCCTCGCTGCGCTGCGCGACGCCGGCACTGATGGTGACGGCCACGTGGGAGTTGCCCAGCCTGGTGGCGCCGCGCCTGCGGGCGCCATCCCTGGAGCGCACCGGCCGCCGGTCGCGATCGCGAATTGACATGCGATAGCCGGAGATTTGCTCGCGCACCACGTCCAGTGCCGCCGCCGCTTCCTCGACCGACCTGCGCGGGAAGACGACACAGAATTCCTCTCCGCCGTAGCGATACGCGGTGCCCCCGTCGACCCGGCTGATATGGGACGACACCATGCGCAGCACCTCGTCGCCCACATCGTGGCCATGGGTATCATTGAATTTCTTGAAATGATCGACATCGAGCATGGCGATACAGTAGCTGCGCCCCAGGCGATCCAGGCGCTCACCCAGCGCCCGGCGGCCCAGAAGCCCCGTGAGGTCATCGCGATAGGCCATTGCGTGAGTGTTGCGCAGCAGGCCCCACACCAGGCACAACCCCCCGGCAACGCACATCACGATGGAAATGTCCTTGAGCTGGAGCAGTGCCATGGTGAGGTACAGCGTCACCAGGACCCCGAGCAGCGCAGCCTCGGTTTCCTCATTGCGCAGCACCACCAGTACCATGCCCACAGCCAGCACCAGGGCCATCAATAATGTGGCGCCATAGGACAGTACGTAACCCTCGGCCGGGCGGGCGCGGTAATATTCAGCAGCGGCTTCACTGCTCCCGGGCAACCAGGCCGCCAGCTGGACACAGGCAAGCGCGAGGAACAGGAACAGCAGCGAGACAATAAGACCCTGCAAGTTCAAGATGCCCGTCTCCGGAACCAGCAGCAGGTAGAGGCAGAGCATGGGCACACCGAGGCTGACGGCGAGGTACAGCCGGCCGGCTTCCGGCTGCGACAGGCTGACCTGCAACTGGTTCTGTACCAGCCAGTAAAAGACGCCCAGGCCAAGCGTCGCCAGCAGCGGGCGACAGCGATTGAACTGGTAGGCAAGGAACAGTGCCGTAGCGCACAGCAGGTAGGGTAGATAGGTCAGCACAACCCGGGTTTCAGTCCCCAGGTTATCGATAAAAACGCGCAGCCACAGCGCCGCGCCGACAAGCGCTACCGGAAGCAGCAGCCGCATCAATGCCATCGGATAGATTTGCATGGCGCCCGCTGGCGTCTCCCCTGGTCTAATCGCCCATCCATCGCCGGGATGGACCGCTTCTTAATGCCTCAAAAGCCCCTTTCGCACTAGGCGCGAGGTTCCAGTGATGATAGCCTACAAACACTACAAGAAGCATTACCCGGCCCCAGATGTCAAACACCGAACAACCCCGCCATCGCGCCAAGATTCTGGTCAGTGACGATGACCAGAACGTACGCCTGCTGACACGCCAGTGTCTTGAAGCGGAGGGCATGATCGTGGTCGAGGCGGCCGACGGGCTCGAGACCCTCGATGTCTTCGTACGCGAAAGGCCCGACCTGGTTTTCCTCGACGTGGAAATGCCTGGCATGAGCGGGCTGGAGGTTTGCGAGCGAATTCGCCAGCTGCCCCAGGGCGAAACCATCCCGATCATGATCGTGACGGGCTCCGATGACCGCCAGTCGATTGACGCGGGCTTCAGGGCTGGCGCCACCCAATACAAGACCAAGCCGGTCAACTGGTCACTGCTGGGCCGTGACGTGCAGTACATGCTGCGCGCCAGCAATGCTTTCAACGCGCTGAAGCGGCAGGAGGACAGGCTGCGCTACCTGGCCTACTATGACCCGCTGACCAGCCTGCCGAACCGACGCAGCTTCAATGAACAACTGACCCGCATTCTCAAGCGCAGCCAGCGTCGCAACTCCAACGCCGCGCTGCTGTTCATTGACCTGGACCATTTCAAGCGCATCAACGATTCCATCGGCCACGGCCGCGGCGACCGCCTGCTGGTTGAGATAGCCAAGAGGCTCACGATGGAGTTGCGCGAGGACGACGCCATCAACTATTTCTCGGACCACAGCGGCGAGGATAGCGACGATGCGCCGGCCAGTACCGAAATTGCCCGCCTGGGCGGCGACGAATTCACGGTGGTTTTGTCAGACGTAGAGAACACCATGCACGTTGAGCGAGTCGCCAAGCGCATCCTCAACGCGTTGTCTGAACCAATTGCGCTGCAGTCGCACAACCCTGTGGTGACACCCAGCATAGGCATAGCTATTTTCCCCCACGATGGCAAGGATCCCGACACGCTTGTTCGCAATGCGGATACTGCGATGTATGTAGCCAAGGCGGAGGGCCGGGCATGCTATCGCTTCTACGATGAGGAGATGAACTCCCGCGCCGTCGAGCAGCTTAAAATGGAGGAGGAACTGCGCAATGCCATGCGCAACCACCAGCTCGAACTGCGCTACCAGCCGCAGATAAATACCAAGACGGGCGAAGTCGTCAGCATGGAGGCCCTGGTGCGCTGGAAGCATCCGGAGCGCGGCATGGTGTCGCCACTGGAGTTTATACCTGTGGCGGAACGCACCGGCCAGATTATCGAGCTGGGAGAATGGGTCATGGGCGAGGTCGCCCGGCATTGCCTCTACTGGGACTCGCTGGGAATCAAGCCGTTCCGGATTTGTGTGAATATCTCACCGCTCCAGTTTAACCAGCCGGATCTGCCCGAGTGGATCGCCGCCTTCCTGAAACGGTCAAAACTGACACCTGACAGGCTGGAACTGGAGCTTACCGAAAGCGCCATCATGACAGATGCGCGCACCAACATTGCGAAATTGCGCGCACTCAAGGCGCTGGGGCTGCAGCTTGCCGTCGATGACTTCGGCACCGGATATTCCTCCCTGAGTTACCTCAAGCGCTTTCCCATCGACACTCTCAAGATTGACCAGAGTTTCGTCGCCGACCTGCACAGCCCCGATGGCGCCGCTATCGTCGATGCGATAATAGCACTGGCAAAGACGCTGAAACTGAGGGTTATCGCCGAGGGCATAGAAGATGAGTACCAGCTGTCATACCTGGTAGCGAAGGAGTGCGACTTGCTGCAGGGCTTTTACTTTGCCAGGCCGATCTATCCTGAGGATGTTCCGGATATGCTGCGCCAGGTATTCTCCTGGGAGATGTTCACCCCCAATACCAAACTAGTCCGCTGAAACCGCATGTAACGATGATCCACCGAACGTTGCTCGCCACCGCGGCTGCATACCTCGCCTTTTTTACTACCTTTACCGCAGCCCAGGCGGCCACGGACCAGGAGCAAACGCTTAACGTTTTCCTGCAGGGCAATTCTGCGCCTGAACTCCAGGCCCTGGTGGAGGCGCAAGGCGGTACCCTGACGCACGACCTGCATATCATCAACGCGGTGGGAGCCAGGCTTACCCGGGGACAGCTGGAGAAAGTGCTGGAATCGCACCAGGTGAAGCACTACTTCGATAACCGGTCTGAATCTGACCAGCCACCCGAGGACCCGCGGGAGACCCACAAGAGTTGCGGCGTGGGCAGCTCACTGGAACTCGATATCC
>JAOUDU010000364.1 GCA_029859085.1 Gammaproteobacteria bacterium
CGCCACGCCAGTATCAATGACCTCGCCATTGAAGAGTCCGCTCGCCTGTTCCACTGGCCACAGGGCCCGCGACCGCTGGATAGCCCCGGCCTCAGCGAACTGGGGCTCTAGGGCGCGATAATCTGCCGGCGGCCGTGCCGGTAGCGGAGATCATGCCGGTTGTGCTGCAGGGTTACCTGCCGATGAAGCCACCGATGCAGAGCGTGGTGTTCGTGCCGGCGTCCCCGCAGGAGCGCAGCGCCCAGCAGGCAGTGGATGACCAGGTAAGTGCCTATGCCCGGCACCCTGCGCTATACCCCTCGCTGGGAGATGGCCAGGCACGATGCCCATCTCTCGTTTCCCGCTGCCTGTGCAGCGTGCTGCCTTAATCTCCCCAGCGGTACTGGTACGCCACGCCCAGGGTATCTGAGTCGTTGCCAATATTGGTAACGACGCCCCTGCTGGCATTGAACTTCAGCGAGTGCTGGCTGTTAAGTGGCCAGCCCAGGGTGATACCCACGCGCGAGTTCTCCTGCCGGTCGTCGCTGGAGAAGCCGTTTTTCTGCGTTTCCCCACCCCAGAAATAATTGCTGTTGACCGCCAGCCAGCGCCCTTTTGGCAGGTGGTAGATGATGTGGGCCTGGAGCTGGTAGAGGGGATCCTGTTCCAGTTTGGTATGACCGGCAAAGCTGTCGTTGTCAGAGAACAGCCGGGCTCCGAAGGCACCCTCGAGGCTCCAGTTGCCGTGGCGGTTGGAGATGCCTATTTCCGGCTTGACCGTCCAGCGATTGGAGCCGCTGTTGATCAGGTTCTCGTTGTTGTAATCACCCAGTGGCGGGCTGACCGCGAGGCTGAAGCCGATCACCCGGCTGATCGGGGTCGCCCTGAACTCCGCCAGGTCCATGGCGGGGGCGCCGTAGAACAGGTAGGTCAGGCGCACCTGGGGGTCCGATGTGCCGCAGCGGTCCCCGCGGACCTTCTCGCCCTGAAAAGTGGCCTGGCCCTTCATGCAGAGGCGCGACCACAGGACATCGATCTTGCCCGCCTCCCCCCAGAGATCGATGGAGCGCGCATAGGCGCCGGCATAGCCGTCGACGGTGAGCTCTATATCCTTGATCGGTACGGAGGGGGAGGGCGTGATCTCGCCTTCGGAGTGAGCATAGGCCGCCACCAGGTAGTTCTGGCCGATAGGCAGGTTGCTGTAGGTGCGCGGCTCCAGGTCCTGGGCGATGACGCCCGCCGGGACGATGAGCGGCAGGAGCAGGCAAACTGCCCCGGCGACCTGCCTGCCTGCCGTGGTGAAACCCATGTGATGCCCCTTAGCCGTGTACGATTGCCTGCCGCATTATAAGGGCTTTGGGGCAACGGGTCTTGTCGAACCTGAACCGGAGCGGTTCATGCAGGTTTAACAAGACAGCGGGAGCGGCGTTGCCCGATTACTCCGTTCAGCGATGCAATTTGACGGGGAGGCTGCTATAGCCCATCACGAAGTTCGACTTCACCCGCACCGGTGCGCCCACCACTTCCACGAAACGGAAACGCTTCATGGTCTCCTCCCAGAGGATGCGCAACTGCATCTCCGCCAGGCGGTTGCCCATACAGCGGTGAATACCGAAACCGAAAGAGATGTGGTGGCGGGGATTGGCCCGGTCGATAATAAACTGGTCGGCGTTCTCGATCGCGCTCGAGTCCCGGTTGCCGGACAGGTACCACATCACCACCTTGTCGCCTTTCCGGATCTGCTTGCCCCTGAACTCGATGTCCTGCTTCGCGGTGCGGCGCATGTGGGCCAGGGGCGTTTGCCAGCGGATGATCTCTGACACCATGCCGGGAATCAGCCCGGGGTTGGCGCGCAGTTTGTCGTATTCCGCCGGGTTCTGGTTCAGGGCGAGCACCCCGCCGGTGGCGGAATTGCGGGTCGTGTCATTCCCGCCGACGATCAGCAGGCCGATGTTGCCCAGGAATTCCATCGGGCGATCCACCATGTCGGCGGTGTTGGGATCACGCTGCAGCAGCGAAATCAGGTCGAAGCTGTTGCCTTCACGACCCTTGCGCTCGTGCCAGATCCGGGTAAAGGTTTGCAGGCAGTCCATCAGGCCGGCGTAGCGTTCTTCTTCACTGACATCCCCGCCGGTAATCTCCGGGGCGCCGGCGGCGATGTCGGACCAGTAGGTCAGCTTGTGGCGATCCTCGAACGGGAAATCGAACAGTGTGGCCAGCATCTGGGTGGTCAGGTTGATGGAGACGTCGTCGACCCAGTTGAAGGTTTCACCAACCGGCAGGTTGTCGAGGATGTCCACCACCCGTGAGCGGATCAGCGACTCCATGTCCGCCAGGTTTTTCGGCGCCACCACGGGCTGCACCGCACGGCGCTGGACGTCGTGCTTGGGCGGGTCCATCGCGATAAACATTTCCGCCGGGATCTTGTCCCCAAGGTCACCGAGAACGATGGTGGGTTCCGAGGAAAACACCTGGTGGTTGCTGTCCACAGCGACGATGTCATCAAAGCGGGTGACCGACCAGAACGGGCCGAACGGGCTGTCGGGATTGTAGTGGACCGGGTCTTCGTTGCGCAGCCGCTCGAAGTAGGGTCTCCAGGCATCGTTTTCATACAGGCGCGGGTCGCTGACGTCTATCTGGTCCAGCGGGATCGACCAGGGGTCGGGTAACTGTACGGCTTTGTTCATGGCGGAATCCTCTCGGGTTATTACATCTGGTATTCGGGCAGGCGCACAACCAGCCCGTCCATGGCCGCCGACACCGGGATCTGGCAGGCCAGCCTCGAGCCTTCGGAACGGTCCGGGCGCATGCCGAGCATGGCCTCTTCCATCGCGTCGCCCTCACCGGCTACCGCGCGCCATTCGCCGTCGATGAAGCAGTGGCAGGTGCCGCAGGCACAGGCGCCACCGCAATCGGCGTCGATGCCCGGTACGCCGTTGTCCAGGGCGTTCTGCATCAGGGATTTACCCACCTCGGCCTCGATCGTGTGATCCCGGCCATTGAATTCGATCAGTGTAATTTTCGGCATGGCGTTCTGCTCCTCAGGGTTGACGGTATGCAGTTTACGTTGCCGGCGCTGGCAGAGGAGGTTATTTATTGACATGAGGGGGTTATATATTGACAATCTGCATTTTCGGAGGTGCCGTGGCAAAGAGCGAGGACAGCTATTTCATACCCAGCAGCTACTCGCGCATCGTGGCCCGGGAGCTGGCGCTGCAGGAGCGTGACCTGCCGCGCCTGTTGCAGGGCACCGGCCTGTCACCGGACATCCTGCAGCCCGGGGACGAGACCTTCCTGACCGGGCGCCAGCAGCTGCGGATCCTGGACAATGCCCAGAGGATGCTGGGTGTGCCTGATTTCGGCCTGCGCCTCGGCAGCCGGCTGAACCCCACCGCCCACGGGCCCCTGGGCTACCTCGCGTTGAGCAGCCCGGACCTCATCACTTCCCTGGAGTCCCTGCGGGAATTCCTGCCGGCCCGCCTGCCAATGGTGCGGCTTGACGTCGCGCCGGAAGGGGAGTGGCTGTGTTGTTCCCTGACCATCAGGCTCGACGCGAACCTGGAGGAGCAACGGGTACTGCAGGAGTGTTTCGCGCTGGTCATCCAGTCGTTCGTCGAGACCGTGCTGGGCAGGGAACTCACCGACGCCCGAATCGAACTGGCCCACCGGCGTCCGGACTATCACGCCCTGTACCGCCAGTACCTCCATTCCCCTGTCCGGTTTGCTCAGCCCGCCACCGTGTTCCGGCTGCCGGCGTCCCTGGCGCGGGTGCCCAATGCCGCGGGGGACCCGGAGTCATACGCGCTGGCGCGGGACCTCTGTCGCAAACTGCTGGAACAGGTGCCGGCGGCCTCTCTCTCCTGTGCCGATCGGGTGCGGCGTGTGCTGCTGTCACAGACGCCGGGTTCGGTGACCGAGAGCGAGGTGGCGCGGGCCATGTTTATTTCCAAGCGCACCCTGGCGCGGCGGCTGGAGGCGGAGGGCAGCAGCTACCGGCTGATCCGCGACCAGCTGCTGGCGCAACTCGCCGCCAGCCACCTGCGAGACTCCGGCCTGTCGGTGGAAGCGGTGGCGGCGCTGCTGGAATACAAC
>JAOUDU010000010.1 GCA_029859085.1 Gammaproteobacteria bacterium
GGCCTTGCGGATCAGCTCTGCGGCCTCGGCGATCCTGTCGATGTCCGCGCCCTGGTTGACCAGGCGATAGCGCGCCGGTGGCAGCGGCTCCGGCAGGTCCAGCTCTTCGGTGATGATGTGGCTGGGATACTCGATATAGACCGGCCCGGGGGTGCCGCCCATCGCCTTGCGGATGCCCTCGCGGATTATTTCGTCGGTCTGGTCGGCGTACTCGATCGAGGCGGAATATTTCACCGAATTTTCGAACAGCGGCATCTGCTTGACGAACTGGATGCGACCGCGGCGCACGCGCTGCTCGGTCACCCGGGCGCGCTGGCCGCTGAGGAAGATGACCGGTGAATTCTCCACCAGTGCGCACTGTATCGCCGGCGCGGCATTGGCGATGCCCGGTCCCAGCGTGCCGATGCAGACGGCCGGCTTGCCGGTCATACGCGACGCGGCCTCGGCCATGAACCCGGCGGACGCTTCATGGTGCGGGGCAACCACGGTCCAGCCGCGCTTCTCTGCCTCGAGGAACATGTGCACGAAATTCGGGTCCGGGATACCGAACAATGTATTGATGCCCTCGGCCTCGAATAGGTCCAGGATGCGTTCGTAGACTTTTACAGACATGATCGGGGTATCCTCGTTGTTGCTATGTATTTAACTGTTACTTGAGCAGGCGCGGCGCAGCCGTGCCCATGTATTGCGACAATACGCGATGGAAATTGGTGACCTTTCGCTCCTGGTGCGGGTTGGGCAGGGTGCCGCGGAATCCACGGGATTTCATGCCCTTCTGGACCCACTGCATGTTCGAGAAGTCCTGGGCCAGTACCGCCCCCCATTTTTCCGCGGTCGGCTCGGCGTAGACCCAATCGGTTTTTGGCTCCTTCCCTTCCGGGAAGCGCTCCAGTGCATAGGATTCGAAAATACACTTGTTCGGGTCATCGCCATAGGGCCGGACCCGGTAACACAGGGCGAAAGTCACCCCCTGCAGGATGGTCTGGTTGGGGAAAAGACTCCACGCGAGCCCCGCTTCCGACATCTGCTCAGGCGTGATTTCCGGCCATATCACGCCGCGCGCCGCATCGTCGGCCTTTGCCGAGGCGAGCCAGTGCTTTACCACGTCCTGGCCCGACGTCCCTTCGGGGAGTTCGTCGACCAGGCGCTTGGCGGCATTCACCAGTGTTTCGGTGGAGGCGGCGTAGTTCACCGTCTCGTAGTTCTCCCGCGCCAGCTCGTAGGTGGAGATGCGGGGATCGCTGCCCTTGCCGCCGCCGGCCCGGGTCACCGAGGTGCCGCCGGCTTTCCTCAGTTCGGGGTCGCGCTCGTCGAAACCGCTGACGCCGTGCTTGCCGTAGGCCTTGCTGTAGGCATAGAACTCCCCGTACTTGAGCAGCTGCGTGTGCGTTCCGGCGACATGGTAGGGCTCCATGAACGCCTCGATCGCGGTCTTCCAGTTGCTCGGGTAGACGACCCACTGGCGCCACTTGTAGCGCATCTTCTCGAACTCGAAGGGCGCGAGGATGCGGGCGACATCACCCAGGAAGTCCAGGAGCGGCTCGCAGTCGGGATCCATATTGATGTAGATCCATCCGCCCCAGGTATCGACGGTGAGTTCGGAAAGACAGGTACGCTCTTCCGTAAGGGCGCCTTTCCAGTCCTGGGGGTCCAGCACGAAGGTGTTCCTGCCCTCCAGGCTGTAGGTCCAGCCGTGGAACCCGCAGACGAAATTCGGTTTCCTGCCGCGAACGCTGTTGACGTCATCCGGCGTGTTGATGAGCTGGCGGCCGCGATGCGGGCAGACGTTGTAAAAAGCCTTGAGCCTGTCGGCTGCGGTGCGGACGATGATGATCGATTCGTCCATGATGTTATAGGTGAGGAAATTCCCGACCTCGGGGATATCCTCGAGGCGGCCGGCCATTTGCCACACTTTGGGCCACAGCAGGTCGCGCTCGGCCCTGGCATACTCCGGGCTGGTAAACGCCTCGGCCGGATAGGTCAGCGGCTCGGAAAGGTCTTCGATACTGATTTCCACTTGTTTATCCACGGCGTACTCCCGTTCTACTGCTTGCCGGTTGTCAGGGTGAGGCCCGCAAGGTCCCCTTTGTCGCGCCAGTCCTGCAGTAATTTCTCGAAGGCGTCCCAGCCGGGGCCGTAGGCCTCGCCCAGGTAGAAACGATACTTCTCCACGCCGCTGCTGGTCAGCTGGGCCTCGCCTTCGTTATTGAAGTAACTGGGCGTGCACTCGCGCACCCACTGGGTATTATCAATCGCGGTTGAGCGCAAATGCTGAACCCATTCAGCCTGGGCTTCAACGCTGGGTTCGACCGCGGTGACGCCGCGCTGCAGGGCCTCCCTGATAATATATGCTATGTGATGGCATTGCCTCCCGTACTGCAGCGTGGTGGTCGCGTTCAGGCCGCCCTGGTAATAGCCGACGAAAAACTGGTTGGGGAAATTATGGGTCATGATCCCGTGCAGGGTCTTGTATTCTTCATTCCAGTGATCATAGATCGACAGCCCGTTACGGCCCTCATATTTCCCGATACCCCAGCGGCGATCCAGGTCGCTGGTCACCTCGAAGCCGCTGGCGAAAATCATGCAGTCGATCTCGTGTTCGACACCGCCGGCCAGGAAACCTTTCTCCGTCATGCCTTCGACACCCTTGGTCCCGGATACATCGACCAGCTTTACATTGGGAAGGTTGAAGGTCTCGAGGTAATTCTCATTCGACAGCGGCCGCTTGCACAGGAAACGGTACCAGGGCTTTAGCGCTTCGGCAGTATCCCTGTCCCTGACGATGGCCTCCACGCGCAGGCGCAGGCGCTCCATCACCTGGTAATCCATAACCTCTCGCCTGGCCGCGTACTCTTCCGGGGTGATCGCCGGCCAGCCCTCCGCATCCAGTTGTGCCGACAGGTTGCGGGCTAGTTCCGTCCAGAAATCACAGACGAGATCCGGTTCTCCGGGTCGCAGCAGTCCCTCCATCGCCGCGCGGTGAAAATTGACCTGACGCTCTTTTTGCCAGCCCGGTTGCAGCGACCTGGCCCAGTCGGGATCCGTCGGCGTGTTTCTGCGCACATCCACGGTTGATGGCGTACGCTGCAGCACATAGAGTTGCTTCGCGTACTTTCCCAGATGGGGGATCGCCTGGATCGCGGTGGCCCCGGTCCCTACGATGGCGACGCGTTTGTCGACCAGTTTATCCAGCACCTGGTTTTTCCAGTCGCCACCGGTGTAGTCGTACTCCCAGCGGGCGGTGTGAAACATCTTGCCCCGGAAGTCATGAATGCCGGGAATGCCGGGCAGTTTTGGTATGTTCAGCAGGCCGTTGGCCATAATGACGAAACGGGCGCGAATGTCGTCGCCGCGATCAGTGGCGATACGCCACCGCTGTATGGTTTCATCCCAGCGCACACCCTCCACCAGGGTGTGAAACAGGGCTTTGTCGTATAGCTTGAAGCGCCTGGCGATACTCTGGACGTATTCGTAAATTTCCCAGCCTTCGGAGAATTTGCTGGCGGGCATATGGCCCATCTCTTCAAGTAATGGCAGGTAGCAATAGGCGTCGTTATCGCACTGGATGCCGGGGTAGCGGTTCCAGTACCAGACACCGCCGAAATCGCCGGCATGGTCGATATTGCTGAAGTTTGAAATGCCGGCCTTGTTCAGCTCCACCCCGGCCAGAACTCCGGATATGCCGCCACCGAGGATGGCTACATCGATCTCGCTGGTAATCGGATCCCGAGGCAGGACCGGCATGTGCGGATCGCCCGCATAGGCTTCCTCAAAATCGCCCACCGGCTGAACATACTGTTTCTGGCCAGCGCTGTTCAGGCGTTTGTCGCGTTCCCGCCGGTATTTTTCCCGCATCGCCGGGATGTCGATGTTCTCGACAGGTGGCACATCCGTGGGTTCACACTTCATATCCAGCCTCTTGATAAATCATGGCCCGCAACCGTATTGATCCGCCGTGAACTTACAATAAATCAACAGCGTTGTCTACTACTGGCCCGGCGATCGCACTGGTGGCGCGCCGCTACAGTTGCATGTCGCGTCAGGACACGACCTTCGAGGCGCGCAACTGCTCAATCTGCCCGGGCGCCAGACCCAGGATATCCTTCAGGATCTCGTCGGTATGCTGGCCCAGGACCGCCGGCGCGGCCGGAGCCGGCTGCTCGGCCCCCGGGAACCTGATCGAGCGGTTCACGATCGGGATCCTGCCCAGTGCGCGGTGTTCGGTTTCCACCACCATTCCCCGCGCCCGGGCCTGGGGCTGTGCCAGCGCCTCGGTGATTCCCAGTATCGGCGCGTTTGGCACCTGGTATTCGGTAAACAGTGCGGCGAGCTCCTGCACCGGTTTCTGCCGGGTAAAACCACAGATTATCTCGTTCACGACAGCGCGGCTGTCCCGCCGCTTTTCCAGTGAATCGAAGCGCGGATCGTCGATATATTCCGGCATTCCCAGCGCGTTGCAGATGCGCTCCCAGAAGCTGTTCGTCAGGCAGGCAATGATGATTGCGCCATCCTGGGCCGGAAAGCTGCCATAGGGCACCAGGTTCGGGTGCTGTGAGCCCTGCCGCACCGGGTCATCCCCGGTGAAAAATGCCAGCTGCGCCAGGTAACCGAGCATGCCGAGCATTCCGTCCAGCAGGCTGATATCGATCAGGCGTCCGCGCCCCGTGCTGTTGCGTTCATGCAGGGCAGCCAGGATGCCGATCGGGCCATTGATCCCGCCCACCAGGTCCCCCAGGGGGATGCCGAGCTTGGTCGGCTCGCCGCCCGGTTCGCCATTGACGCTCATCGCGCCGGACAGGGCCTGCAACACGATATCGAAGGAGGGCCTGTCACGGAGGGGCCCGGTCATGCCGAAACCGGAAATGGAACAGTAGATGAGTCGGGGATTGATGGTGGAGAGGGCGTCATAGCCCAGCCCCAGGCGGTCCATGATGCCCGGGCGGTAGTTCTCGACAAGGACATCACATCTGGCCGCGAGATCCTTCACCAGTGCCACCCCGGCATCGGTCTTCAAATCGACGACGATGCTTTTCTTGCCGCGATTGACACTCAGGTAATAGTGACTCTCGCCGTTGCGGAAGGGCGGGAAGGAGCGGGTCTCGTCTCCGCCGCCGGGAGGCTCGACCTTTATCACCTCCGCACCGAGATCCGCCAGCGCCAGCGATGCCGCCGGCCCCGCCAGCACGCGTGTCAGGTCCAGCACACGGATTCCTGCCAGCGGGCCGGCCCAGCCCGCCGGGTCACTCTCTGTCATTTGCGTTACTCCGGCAAGGGGACTATGGATCCGATTGCCTAGCCGCGGCTGGGCAATTCAACGATGGCTGCGCCGGAGGCGGACAGTTCGCCGCGATGGGTCTCGGCCCGCTGGCTGATTTCCACCAGGTGCTTGCCGTCTTCGACGAACTTGCGGGTCACGCTGCCGTCGATCCAGAGCGCATCGCCGTCCGGGTTGTGCCGGCGGATCTGGCACTTGCTCTTGCGCAGGAAGCCGTCGTCGCCCATCCAGTTGGTCAGGTGGTGGGTGAGCCAGGAGCAGCGCTCGGGGCCGTAGTCGTAAGCACCCGGTGCGCCGACCTCAAGGGCAAAGGCCTCGTCCCAGTGAACCCGCTCGGGGCAGTCCGGAACATTGAAACGGTTTTTGATACCCAGCCCCGGGTGGGCCTGCTGCATCTGCCAGGCGAGTTTGTTGGCGCGGATATACAGGCCGCCCCAGCCCTGCGCATAGCAGATAAAGCCGGTCACCGTCATCGGGCCTTTCATCATGCGCGGCAGCTCCTCGCCTTCCCTGACGTCTTCCCAGTAGCGCGGCGTCGCCCCGCGGATTTCCTCGGCAGCATACAGCTTGGAGAACTCGGCGAGTTGCTCTTCGGTGAAAGGCTCGACCCTGCCGCGGGCCTCGGTGTACTTGGTGCCGCGCTCACGGGCCTCGTCGCGGTCCGTGCGGAATACCCAGCTGTCCGCCTCCGCGACCTTGTCGCCGTGCTGGTTGAAGAAATCCACGTGGTAGATCTGCTGGAAGCTGCGGCCGGCGAAGCGGGTCTGGTGCTCTACCAGGTCTTTCAGGTAGGCCTCGGTGGTGATCACGTCGTTGCGCAGGACCGGCTTGTGCCAGGTCCAGTCGGCGCCCGCCCACATCGCGTGGATGCCGGAGAGGCCGCCGCAGTAACCGGAAATAATGCGGTCGGTCGAAAACAGGAAGCTCGGCAGCGCCACGAGAGTGCCGTATTTTGTTTTCGCGGCATACTCGGGATCGGTCCACAGCGGGTTGTTGTCGCCGATGCCATGGGCGTAATGGCGGATCGCATCGCGGGTCGCCTCATGGTTCCAGGGCTCTATCGTATCGCTGATCTTGACGCCAATACGCTTGCGCAGGTCGGCGAGGCCCTGCTCGGTAATCTTGGGGAAACGGTTGCTGGACATGGATATCTTCTCCTGGGGTTTCAGTGATTGGTCGATGCCGCGGCGGCGGCTTCCCGGTCGCGCAGGACCTTGCGGTGAACCTTGCCGGCCGGGGTTTTCGGGAGTTCATTCACAAATTCGATATGGCGCGGAAATTCGTGCTGTGCCAGGCGCTCCCGCGTGTAGTTCTGCAGTTCTTCGACGAATTCGGCACCCGGCGCCCGGTCTGTGACCACGAACGCCTTGACCACCTGGCCCCGGGTTGCATCAGGTACGCCAATGACGGCAACTTCCATCACGTCGTCATGCTTGAGCAGTGTGTTTTCGATTTCGACGGCGCTCATCGTCCAGCCCGCTGAGATGATCACGTCGTCGGCCCGGCCGCAATGATAGAAGTAACCATCCTCGTCTATCTTTGCCAGGTCCTTGGTGGTCTCCCAACCGTCGCGACGCCACAGCATGAGCTCGCCCACGACGCCCGGCGGGGTGGGGCTGCCATCCGGGTTCTGCACCTGCAGTTTCAGGCCGGGTACCGGTTTGCCCAGTGAGCCGGGTTTTACCACGAAATCGCTGGCACCGGGGTAGTTCACCAATACCACACCGATCTCGGTAGTGCCGTACATGCTGCATACCGGTACATGGAAGGTCGCATCGATGAATTCAAGCGTTGCCGGGTCAATCGGTTCGCCGGTGTAGGACAGTTTACGGATGCAGAACCTGTAGTCCCCGGCCCTGCCGCAATTCTTCATCATCCGGTAGTGGGTGGCGGCCGCGGACATATTGGTGATCCGGTAGTCCTGCAGCGCCTGCATCAGGCGCGCCGCATCGAAGCGGCCGGCGTAGGTACCGGTAGTGACACCCAGTGCCAGCGGTGCCAGCGTCCCGTGCCAGAGGCCGTGGCCCCAGGCGGGGGAGGAGGGGCAGAAAAACTCGTCCCCCGGGCGAATACCGGTGCCGTAGAGCGCGGCGAACATCAGGGTCACCAGGGCGCGGTGCGTGTGCTTCACCGCCGCCGGCAATTCCCGGGTGGTGCCGGAGGTATATTGGAATACCGCCAGGTCATCTGCCCGGGTGGTTGTCTGGTAAGTGTCGGGAAAGCGTTTGATCTCATCCAGCAGGCCGGCGTCGGCCACCACGACCCGGATGCCTTCGACCTGCCTCGCCATTTCCGCTTTTTCACTGTTGGTGATCAGCAGTGTAGGCTTGCAGTCGTCGACCCGCAGGCGCAGCCCGTCCAGCCCGAACAGCGTGAACAGGGGCACGCTGATCGCCCCCATCATCATCGCGCCGAACAGGCTGATATAGAAGGGCAGGGAGGGTTCCAGCATGAAGGCTATGCGGTCACCGGGTTGGATACCGTTTTCCTCGAGCCAGTGGGCGAAACGCGCGGAGCCGGCGGCGATGTCGTCGAAGCTGAGGATTTCATCATGGCCATCGGCATGGGCGATGCGCACCGCGGTGCGACCGGAGCCGTCCGCGTGGCGCTTCATGCATTCGTGGGCAATGTTGAGGTGTTCGCGATCGCCGTCAAACAGCTCCCACAGCGCGCCCGAGTTGGCATGGGCCTGGGCCTCTGCGTAGGTCGAGTACTCGGTGAGTTTTGCCATCGTCAAGCCGGTTTTTCCCTGGGGACGTGCGTGAAAGACAACGCCCTGCCTGTTGGTGGGACGGTGCAAGCAAGCGTTGAGCGATGATGCCGCAAAAAATAGTTGTTGTAAATATAGAATTCTATTGTATATATTGAACAGTCCGGATCAGCGAACCACGGGAAACTGCGACCATGACCAACAGGTGTCCGCCATGACGGGGAAATTGCAAAATTCCTCCCGGGACCGTGAACTGGCAAATACCCTGAAAACGAGCAAGGCACCGGCGATATCCCGGGCGGCGGCCATACTGCGCCTGTTGGGTAAAAGCGATACCCCGATGGGGCTGCAAGCCATCGCCCGGGCGCTGGGACTGGTGCCCAGTACCTGTCTTTACGTGCTCAGGGCCCTGGTCACCGAAGAGTTTGTCGCCTTCGACCCCGACACCAAGCGCTATTCCCTGGAGGCCGGGGTGCTCACCCTCGCGCGGCAGTGGCTGAGGCGCAACCAGTTTACCGACCTCGCCCAGCCCGCGCTGGACCGCATCAGCCAGGCCTTCGATGTGACAATGCTCGGGGTGCATATCGTCGGCCTCGAGCACATCATCGTGGTCGCGGTGTCCCAGTCCGGCAACAACTTCCAGCTCAGTGCCCAGATCGGCAGTCGCTTCCCGGCGCTGATCAGCGCAACGGGGAGGTGCATAGCCGCATTCGGGGAGCATTCCGAGGCCGAGCTGGAGGCCAGGTTCAGTACCCTGCGCTGGGACGATCCGCCGACCTTCGCCCAGTGGCGATCGCAGGTTGAGCAGACCCGGGCCCGGGGATTTGCGCTGGATGCCGGCAATTACATATCCGGCGTGACCGTGGTCGCGGCGCCTGTATGGAAGACCCGCGCCCAACTGAGTCACGCCCTCGTGGCGATCGGTATCGGCAGCGCGGTCACGCGAGCAGGGTTGCCGGCGCTGCAGGATGCGCTGCTGGCGGCTGCGCAAACACTATCCAATCAACTCTGCGGTGATGTATCACCGGCTTGAAAATAGGGGCAGGCAAATGCAAACAGGCTCAGCGGTAGCTGGAATGTTCAGTCTCGAAGGCAGGATCGCAGTTGTTACCGGTGGCGCAACCGGTATTGGCGCGGGCATTACCACGGTGTTGGCGGAAGCGGGCGCCACGGTGGTGATAGCGGATATCGATGAGGCAAGTGCCAGGCGCCAGGTTGCCCTGTTGACCGGTGCCGGTCACTCAGCGGGCGCCGTGCAGGTCGATCTTGCCGACGAGGCGTCGATTGTGCGCGCCTGCGAGGAAGTGGTCGACACCTTCGGCGATCCCTGGATACTGGTGAACAATGCCGGCCTGCAGGACCGTGAGTTACTGCTGGAATCCACCGCTTCACAGTGGGACCGGATGAACGCTGTCAACGCGCGCGGTCCCTTCCTGATGACCCGCGAAATCGCCAGGGTGATGGCCGCGGCAGGCGAGGGCGGGCGAATCGTCAATATCGCCTCGGCCGCCCTCGTGGGTTCCGTCGTCAGGGGTCTCGTGGCCTACACGGCTTCGAAAGGAGCGGTATTGGGCATGAGCCAGGCGAGTGCGTTCGAGCTGGCCGAACATAAAATCACCGTGAACACGGTTCTGCCCGGCGGGGTGGCGACACCCGGCGCTATCGCCGCTACAGGGCCGGTACCGGAGGGGCCGGCGCGGCGAACGCCGCCGCTGGGCCGGTGTGAGCCTCGCGATATCGCCGCCGCTGTCTGCTTCTTTGCAACGCCTGCGGCGCGCTATATCACCAACCAGGTGATCGCCGTGGACGGGGGTTTCACGGTTTCCTGAAATCCGTCCGCAACCGGGTCAGTTTGAGCCTGCTGATGTACCAGGCGCCGTCAATTTTGGCATAGCTCTCGTGGTAGTGGCCGTAGCCGTGCAGTTCCCTCCCGTCCGACCAGCGCAGCATGTCTTCCATGGCCCAGATCCCCTGGGCAGTGGTTGCCGACGTCAGCTCGATTTCCGGCATATGGCCATGGTGTACCGAGATCACGCCGGCGAGGGTCTGCTGCAAAAAGGACATGAATTCGTCCGCCCCGGTTATTACGGTGCCGCCTGAATCAGTAGTGTCCACGACGACGTCATCGCTGAACACCCGGCGCATCGAAGCCCAATCCCTGGTGTCCATCGTGCGGAAGTAGCGCGCCTTGAGTTGCCTGATCGCCTCGATGTCGCTCATGACCAGCCCTTCCACTGCGGGCGCCGCTTTTCGGCAAATGCCCTGGGACCCTCCTGGGCGTCCTCGCTGTTGTAACACAGTTCGGAGGCGTGCCGGGCCGCCGCGAGGGCGGCCGAGCGGCCCATCTCGGTAGAGAGCATCACGGTCTCGCGCGCGGCGCGCACCGACAGCGGCGCGCCGTCGAGAATCTCGGCGGCGAGGGCGAGGGCGGTGTCCATCAGCTCGCCCGGCTCGGCCAGTCGGTTGACCAGGCCGATTTCGTAGGCCCGCTGCGCCGTTATCGGTTTGCCGGTGAGGAGGATCTCCATCATGATCCGCTGCGGAATCATGTGAATCAGGGGCGAGGCCCAGGGTGAACTCCGGCCCACCTTCACTTCGGTCACCGCGAATTTCGCGCTGCTGCTGGCGACGCACAGGTCGCAGGCCTGGGCGATCATCCAGCCACCCGCGAATGCGACGCCGTTGACCGCGGCGATGGTGGGTTTGGACAACTCTATCGTGTCGTAGGGCAGCGGGAACATGTCCCTGGGCGGCACCTTCATCCCGGTGTCCACCATCTCCTTGAGATCACCGCCGGCACAGAAGGCCTTTTCCCCGGCGCCGGTGAGGATGGCGATGCGCAGTGCCGGGTCGCGCTCAAACCGGTCCCAGGCCTGGAAAAGCCCGGCGCGAATTTCCCTGCTGAGCGCATTGCGCGTCTCGGGTCGGTTCAGGGTAATGATGGCGATGCCATCATCCCTGGGGTCGAACAGTACCGCGTCAGACATGGCTGGTCTCCTGGATAATAACGCTTGTCCCGGTCAGTAGGACTTGGGCAGCCCCAGCACCTTCTCGGCCAGGAAGTTCAATATCATATGCGGGCTCACCGGCGCGATGCGCGGTATCAGGATTTCCCGCAGGTAGCGCTCGATATGATACTCCTGGGCGTAACCCATGCCACCCAGGGTCAGCATCGCCGTATGGCAGGCCTCGAAACCGGCCTCGGCGGCCAGGTATTTACCGGTGTTCGCCTCGACGCCACAGTCCAGCCCCTTGTCGAACAGGGCCGCGGCCTTCATCACCATCAGGTTGGCGGCCTCGACCTGGGCCCAGCACTTCGCCAGCGGGTGCTGGATTCCCTGGTTCATGCCGATGGGGCGGTCGAACACGATCCGCTCCCGGGCATAGCGCGCCGCCCGCTGGATTGCGACCCGGCCCAGGCCGACCGCTTCGGCGCCGAGCAATATGCGTTCCGGGTTGAAGCCGTGGAGGATGATCTTGAAGCCGTCCCCCTCGGCGCCGATGCGATCCTCTTCGGGAATCCACAGGTCCGAGATAAACAGCATGTTGGAATCCACCGCATGCCGGCCCATCTTGTGGATCAGCCGGATCTCGATTTTGGAGCGGTCGAGATCGGTGAAAAACAGTGAAAGCCCGTCGGTCTTGCGCTTGACATCCTCCAGCGGCGTGGTGCGCGCGAGTATCATCATCTTGTTCGCGACCTGGGCCACCGAGATCCAAATCTTCTCGCCGTTTACCAGGTAGCCGCCATCGCGCTTCTGCGCGCGGGTCTTCAGTTTGGTGGTGTCGAGGCCGATATTCGGTTCGGTCACAGCGAAGCAGATGCGGTCCTCGCCGCTGAGGACCGGCGGTATCATCCGCTGCTTCTGCTCATGGCTACCGAACAGTGCAACCGGTTGCATGCTGAACACCGGGCCGTGGATGCTGGAGGCCGCGGCCATGCCCCCGCCGGATTCGGCGACGGCCTGCATCATGATTGCGGCCTCGGTAATGCCAAGGCCGGATCCGCCGACCTCCTCGGGCATCGCAATGCCGAGCCAGCCGGACTCGGCCATCGACTTGTGGAAGTCGGACGGGAACACCCCGTCCCGGTCCCGTTCCAGCCAGTACTCGTCGGGAAAACGCGAGCAGTGCTTCAGCACCGTTTCCCGGATATTTTGTTGCTCTTCGGTGAGAGACAGATCCACGGTAGGACTCCTTATGTGCTTGAAACGTTCACCTGCAACTCAAACCGGGGCTGGTTTGCCGCCACCCAGCCCGAGTTCCTCGAGCACTTCCTGCGTATGGGCGCCGAGGGTCGGGGCGGGGCCCTGGACGTGCCCCGGGGTTTGCGAAAACCAGGTGGGGACACCGGGGAAGCGCACCGGGCCGTTGGGTGTTTCCACGGTTTCAAAAAAGCCCACAGCGTTAAGGTGCGGGTTGTCGAACAACTCGTCGAGGCTGCGCAGCGGCGCTGCCGGTATGTCGAGGGAGCGCAGCAGCTCCAGCCACTCCCCGGTTGTGCGCTCCAGGAAGGTCTCTGCCAGCCGGGCGTACACGGTGTCGATCTGCCGCGCGCGCTGCTCCAGGGTGGCGTAGTGGTCCCCCGCCCATACCGGTTGCACGGCAGCAACGAAGGCCGACCACTGCTTGTCGTTGTACACCAGTGCCGAAATCTGGCCATCCCTGGTGCGGTAGGGTCGCCGGTTGGGCGCCACCACCCGGGGATAGGCCGCGGGCCCCAGGGGCGGGCTGAACAGGGCGCCGTTGGCGTGTTCCACCAGCATGAACGAGGCCATGGTCTCGAACATGCTGACCTCCACCTCCTGACCCTCGCCGCTGCGCTCGCGGTGAAACAGCGCCATCATGGTCGCGTAAACCGCGGTCAGTGCCGACACCTTGTCGGCGATGATGGTGCCGACGTAGTTGGACTGCCCGGTCAGCATCTCCTGGGCAATCGGCAGCCCGCACTCAGCCTGTATGGTGTCGTCGTAGGCGGTCAGGTCCCGGTCGGGACCGCGCCGGCCGTAGCCATAGCAGTTGGTATAGACAATCGCCGGGTTGATCGCGACGACGTCCTCGTAGCTGAATCCCAGCCCGGCTATCGCCCTGGCGCGCATCGAGTGGATAAAAACGTCCGCAGTCCTGACCAGCTCCCGCAACGCGGTCACGCCCTCGTCGGAGCGCAGGTCGAGCACGACACTGCGCTTGCCGCGATTGACATTGACGAACACCCCGCTCATTCCCGGTTCCGGTGCAACCGAGATATAGCGGGTATTGTCACCCGCCGGCGGCTCGATCTTGATCACGTCCGCACCCATGTCGGCCATGATCTGGGTACAGTACGGCCCCATCACCATTGCGGTGAGGTCAATGATACGCACGCCGGCCAGCGGCCCCCGGGATTTCATGCGACCGGGTCCTTCCCGGCGATGATCATGGTTGCGGCCGCCATCAATTATTCTCCTGCAGCTTGCCCGGGCTGCCTGTGCCCATGTATTCGGCCAGGTTGCGGTGCAGGTTGGCGGTGGCCCGCTCCATGTAGGGGTTGGGTTTCGGGCCACTGAAGCCGGCCGACTTCATGCCCTGCTGGACCGCGGCCATGTTGGAGAAATCCTGCGACAGTACGTAGCACCAGGCTTCCGCGGTTGCCGGGCTGTACTCCCACTCGGTCACCGGCTCCTCGCCGGGCGGGAACAACTCGTACACCGCGGCTTCGAAAATACATTTGTCGGGATCGTCGCCGTAGGGGCGGGCGCTGTAGCAAAGGGAATTGTTGACGGCGTGCCCGATCTGGAAGTTCGGGAAGATCTGCCAGGCGGTGCCGCTCGCGCCGACATGCTTCGGGTCGACCGTGGGCCAGATCACACCGCGCGCGGCGTCGTCGCGTCGCGCCGAGGTCAGCCAGTGCATAAGCACCTCGCCGGCCGGGGTTCCCTCGGGCAACTCGTCCACCAGCCGCAGCGCGGCGTTCACCAGTGTCTGGGTGGTATTGGTATTGGCTTTTTCCCATGTATAGACCTGCATTTCAGCGGTGGAGATGCGGGGGTCGGCGTTGGTGCCCACCCGCAGCTTCGCGGACTGGTTCTCATCCATTCCCTTGGGCGCTTCGTAGCCGATATTGCTGTGCCTGCCCTGTACCCGGGCCCAGCCGCGAAACTCGCCGTACTTGTTGAATTCCGGGTGTGTGGTCGCCACATGGTAGGTCTCGTTGAACGCTTCCAGGGCGACCTTCCAGTTGCAGTCGAAGATTCCCCACTTGCGCCAGCGGCAGCGCATATTCTGCAGTTCAAACGGATCGAGCATGCTGGCGGCAGGTTCGAGGTAGTCGCGCAGGGGTTCGCAATCCGGGTCCATGTTGATCCAGAGCCAGCCGCCCCAGGTGTCTATGTTCACTTTTTTAAGGCCTGAACACTCCGCGGTAAGCGCGCCCTGCCAGTCCTCCTTGTGTGGTATATGGGTGTTTTCCCCCTCGAGGTTGTAGCGCCAGCCGTGGTAGGCGCAGACAAACTGGGGCTTGCGGCCCCTGGCATTGCGCGCGCCCTCGGGTGTGTCGACCAGCCGGCGTCCCCGGTGCGGGCACACATTGTGGTAGGCCCTGATCGTATCGGCCGCCGCGCGCACGATCAGGATCGTGTCATGCAGGACGTTGAAGGTGATGTAGTTGCCGACCTCCGGGATATCCTCCACGCGGCCGGCCTGCAGCCACACCTTGCGCCACAGTTTTTCACCCTCGGCCCTCGCGTACTCTCGCGAGACATACGCTTCTGCCGAATAGGTTACCGGTTCAGACAGGTTTTCCTGCCCCGGGTCGGCGTCTTTACTCATCTTTTCCTCCTGTATACGGGTTGCCAGCCGGGACCGCCCGGGCCTGGCGGGATGCCCCCGCGTCATTGTGCTTCATGGAATATGTCAGGACAGCAATCGTGGCACATTCATTCACCTAAATCTATATATACAGGCATTCATCGGATAATTGACTTTCATGTCCGGACAAATATATAGTCCCCTGTCCGCAGCCAAAAGGCCCCGTCACAGCGGGCAATGGCGGCTACCACGGCGTGTGCCGAAACCGGAGCGGCCCAGGAAAGCTTATGGAACCCAAGGGAAAACATCGCGCTGGCCAGGCGGCCGCGGCCGGTCGGCGCGGGGCGGGCCCGGGTAGGGCAGTGAACACTGGCAAGGCGGCCGCGCCGCTGTATCTGCAGGTCGCGAATGCGCTGAAGGACGAGATCGTCAGTGGCGTATACGCGGTCGGGTCGCTGCTCCCCACCGAGGATCGCCTGTGCAAGCGTTTCGCGGTCAGCCGCTATACCGTGCGCGAGGCGCTGCGCTTGTTGCGCGAGGACGGCCTGGTCTCCTCGAGGAAAGGAGCCGGCACAGTGGTCATTCCACCGCGCTCCTCGGGCTCCGATATTCACCAGGTGATGTCAATCAACGACCTGGTGGCTTTCGGCACCGACACGCGACTGGTCATTGAGTCGATCAATACGGTCTCCATCGACGGCAAGCTTGCATTGCGCACCGGCCTGCCGAAAGGAGAGCAGTGGCTGGAGGTCCGAGGCTACCGGCAGGCGGAGGCAGAGCAGGCGCCGGTGTGCTGGACGGAATACTATATCAACCGCGCTTTCGGCGCGGTGGGACGTTTGCTGCAGCGCCACAGCGGCCCGATTTTCCCCCTGATAGAGGATATGTTCGGGCTCAATATCATCGAGGTGCAGCAGCAGATCTCCGCCGCGCTGGTACCGCCGGCCCTGGCGGCTGTCCTGCAGGTCGAGACCGGGTCGGCGGCGCTGGAGGTGCGACGCATCTACAAGACAAACGACCAGAGAATTGCCCAGGTTACCATCAATACCCACCCGGCATCCCGGTTCCAGCACTCGATGACGATGCACCGGGTAAAAGGGTAAGAAGGACGCTTTGGCTGTTTTACACGATGCTATTATCCCCCTCCTTACACAGGCGATTGCGATGGAGCTGAAATGAACCTGGCGTACCTGTTAACCCGTGCCAGCAGCATCTGGCCCGACAGGCAGGCGATCTGCGTCGGCAAAAACCCGCACGCCACTTACCGCCAGTTTGCGGACCGCGCCGCCAGTATCGGCGGCAGCCTGCGCAATGAATATGGCCTGCAACCCGGAGACCGGGTAGCGATCGTGATGAAAAACCGGCCCGAGTATCTCGAAGCGCTCTATGGAATCTGGTTCGCCGGTCTTGCCGCGGTACCGATAAATGCAAAGCTGCATGAACGCGAGATCGCCTATATCCTGGAAGACAGCGGCGCCGGGCTGTGCTTTGTCTCTGCCGATATGGCCGGAAGCGTTTCGAAGCCTGTGACAGGGATAATCACCCCGGGCCCGACATGGCTGCAAATGCAGCAGGCGACTCCGATCGACGCGGTGGCTGTTGGCGGCAATGATCTGGCCTGGCTGTTCTACACCAGCGGCACCACGGGCCAACCCAAGGGGGCGATGCTGAGCCACTCCAACCTCAAGCAGATGCTGCTGTCCTTTTTTGTCGACGTGGAACAACTG
>JAOUDU010000365.1 GCA_029859085.1 Gammaproteobacteria bacterium
CGCTGCCGGCCCGGGCTGGCCCGGGTGATGGCGATATGCCACTGGAGCGGCTGCTGCAGTGGATCCTGGGCAGCGGTTACCTGGGTGCATTTGACCTGGAATTGCTGGGCCCTCGGATAGATGCGGAGGGCCACCTTGAGGCGACGCGGCGGGCCGCGATTGCGACGGGGAAACAACTTGAAGCCCTCGGTGCCTGGTAGCGAACGGACGACTTTTCGGAAACGGGTGAAGCAGACAATGGCCTACGGTGACAACCCATACGATCAACCATTGAAAGACGCCTGGAAACAGTTCTGCCGGCAACTGGAGCGAGCCGGCGACCGCGTCTTCAAGGATTACAACCCCGCCACGCCATTGCACCGCGCCGACGCTTTCCGGTTCCTGACGCAAAACCTCGGACAGGCTTTCGACCTGGCACTGGAAACCAGGGACACCCGCTACCCTGCCCTGCACCCGTTTTGCACACCCACCAGGAAGCTGGGAGGAGACGCGGCGGATTTCAGCTATCTACAGGCATGGATTGACGGCAGTTGTGTTTATCGTGTTTACGGAAATCGTGGCAGTGCGCGCTTCATCAACTTCACCGTACAGGGGCAGCGACCCGAAAAGCAGCCCGGCACCGATATTCCCAGCCTGCACGACCCCTTCGGCGACATTCCGGAGGCGAATTTGTTCGGGCACCAACTGGAGACCAGCCCGGACGGCAGCTTTGAACTGTTTATTGGCGGAGCACGGCGGGGGCCGAACTGGCTGCCCTCGACACCGCAGACGCGAAAACTGTTTCTACGCCAGGGTTTCGACCGCTGGGATGAAACGCCGGCGCAGCTGACTATCGAGCGCGTCGGAATGACGGAGCCCAAGCCTCTGCCGGATCCGGATACACTGATCGAGGCAATGGGCTGGGCCGGCCAATTTGTAGAGGCACTGATGGATGACTGGCCGGATCATCCCTACCGCTACAGCCCATTTGTCGACCCGGTCAATGTCAATGCTTTCCCGGCAGATCCGGCGGGGCCGCCCGGCGAAGACGATAAAAAGCGAGGCAGGGCGGTCGCACATCTGTGCTGGGACCTGGCGGAGGACGACGCGCTGGTTATCGAGTTCGAACCCCCGGGGAATTTCTGGATGCTGTCCAGTACCGGGGTATTCTTTAACAGTCTCGACTACCTGTATCGCCCGGTGAGCTACACTCCTGGCCGGACTGCTGTGGATAGCGACAACGTCATCAGGTTGATTCTCAGCCACACCGACCCCGGGTACCACAACTGGCTGGATACCCAGGGCTTCCAACGCGGCAATATCACCTACCGCAGCCTGTTGAGTTCTGGTTCGACGGAATTTCATACCCGGCTGGTAAAGTCGGGAGAACTTTCCAGCGCCCTGCCGGCAGACACAGCCAGGGTGAGCCAGCAACAAAGGATTGAGCAGATGAAAGCGCGGTTCGAAGGCGTACGCAGGAGGTACCGGTGACCCTGGATGAGCTGCTGGCGAGGGAGAGCATTCGCAACACAATGGCGAGCTATACCCTGGCGGGCGATCGCCTGCGTGCGGATGACTTCGTCGCGACCTTTACCGAGGACGGCGTGCTCGAATCTGACGGCGTCCCCGAACAGGATGCATTCCGCTATGAAGGCCGCAGTGCGATCCGCGACTGGATTGGGCGATGGACTCCAACTCCTGCGGACGCGAACACGCCACCGCGGGCGAGCTTTGTGCGGCACCACCTCTCCACCAGCCTGATCGAACTGACCGGCGCTGACACTGCGAGGGCGAGAACCTACTGGGTGGCCTATACCGACATCGGCCCCGATCACTGCGGCTACTACATCGACCGCTTCCAACGAGTCGCGGGGCAGTGGCTGATCTCCCACCGCAGGGTGCGCATGGACTGGCGCTCACCCGCCAGCCTTTTTACGACTGCAATCGAGAATTCGCGCTGAACACATTGAATCGCAGCCTTCGCATCGGCGTCTCCCGGGGTTTGCCAAACCGCAAAAAAAACTGATTTAACGCCCCCGTAGGCCTATAGTGGAGGTGCATCGAGGTCAGCGGTGAGGGCAGTGCCGGGGCAGCAACCGGCAAACCCACCGTCGCCATGCACGCCCGGTCCGGGCCAGGAGTCACGATCATGTCGAAGATCCAGCGCAGTAACAAGGAATCCAAAAAAAGACCCAACCTCACACCCAAGGAGAAGAAGGTGGCCAAGCGGGATAAGAAACATGCAGGTGATCATGTCCCGTTTACTATCAAGGGCGCCTGATACCAGTCAGTCGGGCAGAGACTGCATAAGGCAACACCCGCAGTACCCGTGTTTTCGGGTCGGCGGCCAATAGCGTCATCCTCATATCAGCATTTACTGACCCACACCCCTACCTCGAGTTGCGCACTGGCGACGCCCCTGAAAGAACCGGCGACCGGTGGCACCGACTCGGCCAAACGCGCTACCGCAACCGGGATATGATCGGCCCCCACGATGGCACCGGTAGTGGGGTCGAAACCCTTCCAGCCGGCACCCGGCAGGTAGATCTCCGCCCACGCGTGGGTCGCCCCGGCGGCAGCGGACAGCGGCGCGTGGAGATAACCGGTGACAAACCTGGCGGCCAGGCCGAGTTGCCTGGCGGCAGTCATAAGCAGCTGCGCGAAGTCGCGACACGAGCCGGTGCCCCGGGCGAGCGTCGTGCTCGCGGTTTGCACTCCAGGCTCCTCTCTCACCCTGTAAGTCATGTTCCTGTAGATAGCCGCGGTGAGTCGCTGCAATAAGCTGTAAGTCTGGATCGACTCACCCTGTCGCCAGATGCTGCCGATCCAGCGTTTCAATTCCGCCGCCTCGCCATCTGCCATTGCCAGGTAAGGCGACAACAGGACCAGGTCATCCTGCTGGTAGCTGAACGGGTAGGCGACCGCGTAATCCGCCACCAGGAAGTCCAGCGGGTCCTCCAGGTATTGCTGGATGACGAGTTCGCTCTCTATTGCCAGCTGCCGGGTAGGCTGGGTGAATGAGGCCATCGCGACGGAATTGCCCTCCACATCCCGGTGCCACAGCACATCCGCCTCGGGAGAGATTTTGAGCCCGAGGGATTCAATCCGCAGTTCGTGGTCCTCCCGCGGGCGCAGGCGAAGGCTGTGTGGTCCCAGGCTGACGGACCCCGTGAAGTTGTAGTAGGTGCGGTGAACAATTCTGTAACGTTCCATACTCGACTCCGCTCCTCACTTCGCGGTTGGTGCGGAGTTCATTCACCCGTACCCTGGGGCGGCACTCCAAGTACAACGCTCACCTCCTGCCCGGCGGGAAATAGCGAGGGACCAAATTGATTGTAGACGGCCACATCAGCGGCGTCGCGACCGTAGCCCAGTGCCACGTAGCCGCCGGCCGTTCCCTGTTGCGTCGCATCGAATGAATACCAGCGACCACCTACATAGGCCTCAAACCACGCATGCAGGTCCATGGGCTGCAAGCCGTAGAGGTAGCCTACCACCATGCGCGCCGGGATACTGAGACTGCGGCACAGGGCGATACCGAGGTGGGACAGGTCCCGGCAGACGCCCCACTGGCGGGCGTTGACCTCGATTGCGGAAAAATGCATATCGCCGCCATAAGGTTCAAAACGAATGGTATCGCGCAGCCAGCTCTCGATCGCGGCGACCTGGTTATAACCGGGGAGCTGACCCGCCGTAATCTCATTCGCCATCTGCCCGAAGCGATCGGACTCGCAATAGCGGCTGGGGAGCAGGTAGCACAGTATCGAGTCCGGCAAGTACTGCACGTCGACAAAGGGCGCGCCCGGCGCCCGGTCCACGGCATCGGAAATCATCACCTCCGCCGCGGTGTGCACCCGGAAAACACCGGCCGGGGCGACCAGCCGCTGGCAGAGGTTGCCATAGCCATCCGTGAACTCGAATACCGGCACGCTCGGCGACAGCCGGTACTGTTCACTGGCGATCCATTGCTGGGCACCGCTGCGCGGCCGCAGCATCAGCACGAAAGGCGTGGGTATCGCGATCTCAAACACCAGGTCACAGCTGGTATGTAACCACATCTACTGACTCCGCTGCCTATCAGGT
>JAOUDU010000366.1 GCA_029859085.1 Gammaproteobacteria bacterium
CACGCGCTGGGTGCAAAATGGGAAGCGGAGTACAAGAACCTGCCCACCGAGCAGCAGGACGAGGTACTGCGCCAAATCACCGAGTCCACCACCCCCAGCATGCCGCCGCGGGAGCGCACGACCCTGGTACGCATGGTCGATACCGCGATCGGCCGCGGGGTATTGTCCGCCGTGCGCGCGACGGTTCACGGCACCACCGCCTATATCGCCACCGGCGCCCTGCAGACAGCGGGCGTTATCAAACTGCTGGATGGCGACACCAACAAGGTCGGCTTTGCGTCAGGATCCAAGGCCTTCGGTCACCGCTACCTGCTGGGCTTCCTCGAGGAGCGCGGCCTGGCGCGGGCCACTGTGACTGAACTGTAATCACGGGGCGGGGTATCAGCGTGGCGATTATCGACTTTTACGACCGCGGTTGGGGTATCAACCCCACGGGGGTCGCCTATATCCAGGATGACCGGTTCTATACCTTTGACGAGGTCGGTGAACTGTCCTGCCGGATTGCCAACCGCCTGCTCGAACTGGGCCTGCCCAAGGAGACCAAGGGCGCGATCTGGGCCGGCAACGACGTGACGGCCTGGGCCTGCACCCTCGGCCTGTGGCGCGCGAACATGACCTGGATACCGGTCAATGCGCGCAATTCGGCGGCGGACAATCACTACATCCTCGACGCCTTCGATTGCGAGGTGATGTTCTACCACAGCGCGTTCGCCGAGGTGATCGCCGGGCTGCGACCGACCCTGCCGAAAATCAGGCACTGGGTCTGCGTCGATGCCGACGGCGCGGATGCGCCCTCGCTGGAGAGCTGGATAGCGAAAGCCCCGGCTACCCGGCCGGAAGTCACCTTCGACATGGACGATGTGGTCATGCTCTCGCCAACCGGTGGCACCACCGGTATGCCCAAGGGCGTGATGAATACCCACCGCAGCAGCCAGACATTTATCGCGCACTATATGCTCGCCTGCCCCTACGGCGCGGATGAAAGACCGGTCAACCTGGCGGCGGCGCCGATGACCCATACCGCGGGCCTGCTGGGGGTACCCTGCACGGCCCAGGGGGGCACCGTGGTAGTGGTCACCAAGCCGGACCCGGCGCTCATTTTTGACGCCATATCGAAGCACGGCGTAACCGAGTTCTTCCTGCCGCCCACGGTTATCTACAAGTTGCTGGAGATCCCGGGCATCGAGAAGATCGACATGTCTTCCGTCAGGTACCTGATGTACGGCGCCGCGCCCATGTCAGTGGAGAAGCTGAAGAAGGCGATCGACCTGTGGGGGCCGATCATGGCCGGCGGCTACGGCCAGACCGAGGCGCCGGCCAGTATCTCCAACCTTCCGCCCGACCACCATTTCGTCAACGGCGAGCTGGCACCCGATGAGCGGCTCTCCTCGGTAGGGCGGCCCAATCCGCTGATCCGGGTTGAAATGATGAATGACGCCAACCAGATCCTTCCCCGGGGCGAGACCGGCGAAATCTGTGTGCGCGGCGACCTGGTGATGAAGGGTTACTACAAGCAACCGGACAAGACCGCGGAAACCATTATCGACGGGTGGCTGCATACCGGCGATATCGGCAACATCGACGCCGAGGGCTACCTGCACATCACCGATCGCAAGAAAGACATGATTATTTCCGGCGGATTCAACGTGTATCCCAGCGAGGTCGAACAGGTGATCTGGAGTCACCCCGCGGTGCAGGACTGCGCGGTGATCGGGGTGCCGGACGAGAAGTGGGGCGAGGCGGTCAAGGCGGTCGTAGAACTCAACCCGGGCCAGAGCGTTGCCGCGGACGAACTCATCTCCCTGTGCAAGCAGAAGCTGGGCAGCGTGATGGCGCCCAAGACGGTCGATTTCGTCGCCTCGCTGCCGCGCAGTTCGGTCGGCAAGGTGCTCAAGAAAGACCTGCGTGAGCAGTACTGGAAAGACAGCAGCCGCAAAGTCTGAGACGAGGAATCTCACTATGGAAAAGGTCTATATTGCCGGAATCGCCATGACCGTCTTCGGTCGCCACCTGGAGCGCAGCCTGGAGGACCTGGCCGGAGAAGCGCTCAACGGCGCGCTTGCAGATGCCGGTTGCGAGAGGGCCGACCTGGGCGTGGCATTTTATTCGGGCATGACCAACGGACCCCTGCAGGGCCAGATCTCGATTCCCGGCCAGGTGGTGTTCAGCAAGATCGGGGTCGAGGGTATCCCGATTTACAATGTCGAGAACGCCTGTGCGTCGGGCAGCTCGGCTTTCAACCTGGCAGTGCAGAGCCTGCGCGCCGGTACCACCGACGTCGCCCTGGCGCTGGGCGCAGAAAAAATGAACATTCCCGACAAGGCCAGGGCCTTCTCGATTTTCGAGGGCGGCTGGGACGTGAGCCGGGCCGAGGAAAACTACCAGACGCTGGTGAAGATGGGGGAGGGCGTCGAAGTGCCACCCGGTACAACCTCGGACAAACCCTTCAGCAAGTTCATGGAAATATACGCGGCGATGTGTCGCCTGCACATGAAAACCTGGGGCACCACCCAGCGCCAGATAGCGGCCGTGTCTGCCAAGAACCACACGCACTCGGTACACAACCCGTTCTCGCAGTTTCGCAAGCCCTTCACCATCGAGGAAATCCTGGCGGCGCCGCCGATCACCTACCCGATCACCCTGCCGATGTGCGCGCCGCTCTCCGACGGTGCCGCCGCCGCTATCCTGTGCACCGAAGAGGGCCTGCGCCGCATAGGCGCCGACCGGAAACGCTGTATCAGGGTTGCGGCCAGCGTGATCCGCAGCTTTACCCATCGCGGCATGGACCAGCCGGAACTCAGCGTGGGCCACCTGGCCGCCAACCACGCCTATGAACAGGCAGGTCTAGGCCCTGAGGATATGGACGTCGCGGAAGTGCATGACGCCTCCGCCATGGGCGAGATACTGCAGGCTGAAAACCTGGGGTTCGTCCCCTTCGGCGGTGGCGGCCCCGCGGCGGAGCGGGGCGAGTTCACGGTGGGCGGGCGCATTCCCATCAACCCTTCCGGCGGCCTGGAGTCCAAGGGCCACCCGCTGGGCGCCACCGGGATCGGCCAGCTCTATGAACTGGTTACCCAGTTGCGGGGCGAGGCCGGCGAGCGCCAGGTACAGGGCGCGCGCCACGCGATCCAGGAGAACGGCGGCGGCATGCAGGGTATCGAAGAAGCCGCCGTGGCCATTCACATCCTGAGCAAATAACGTACTTACCAGGCCTGGAGCCAGTTATGTTCAAAGACAAGGTCGTGGTGATTACCGGTAGCGGGTCCGGCATCGGCAGGGAGCTTGCGCTGCAGTTTGCCGATGCGGGCGCGCGCCTCGCCCTTTCAGATATCAGCAAGGCCGGGCTCGACCAGACGCTCGCGATGATCGCGGCAAAACCCGGTGTCACGGTCCGGGGCTATGTGCTGGACGTGTCTTCCAGGGAAGCCGTGTTCGCTCACGCGGCTGAGGTGAAGCGGGATTTCGGCACCGCGCACTATGTGATCAACAATGCAGGGGCGACGGTTTTCGGCTCGGTAGACCGCACCAGCATCGAGGAGTTCGAGTGGCAGCTGGGAGTGAATATGTGGGGTGTGCTGTACGGCACCAAGGCCTTCCTGCCCATGATGCTCGAGCAGCGCGAGGGCTGCGTGGTGAATATCTCCAGTGTATTCGGCCTGCTGGGTTACCCGATGCAGGGCGCCTACAACATGTCCAAGTTCGCGGTGCGGGGCCTGACCGAGTGCCTGTGGTCGGAACTGGAAGGCACTGGCGTGCGCGCCGTGTGTGTTCATCCCGGCGGTATCAAGACGAATATCGAAAAGTCGGGACGCCTGTGCCAGGCCGCCACGGAGGCAGATTCACAGTTTTCAAAGAACGCAGAGAAACTCCTCAAGACCCCACCTGCGGAATGCGCGGCGGATATCATCCGGGGCCTGCGCAAGGGCAGTAACCGGATTATCACCGGCCACAGGTCAGGTGCCATGTTCTGGATGGGGCGCCTGGTCCCGAACTTTTACCCGCGACTGCTGCGCCTGCTGGGTTGACCGCAGGGAAGGGGCGTGCGGCGCGCAAGC
>JAOUDU010000367.1 GCA_029859085.1 Gammaproteobacteria bacterium
ACACCGGCTGGATACCCGGGTAGTGTTCGCGATGAAAGCGTGCCAGTTCATCGAAGAACGCCCGAACCCCGGCTTCGCTGGAATCGGGTGGCAGCGTCGACAGCTGCCCGGTGGGGCTTGCCGTGAGAATGTCATACCGCCCGGCAGTGGAGTGGGGAAAGCTGCTGTCCAGCAGCGCGGCGCCCGGCAGGTCGCGGATACGCTCGAACAAATCGCAACTGTCGCGCTGGTAGGGCAGGTCGTCCAGGTGTACGGCTTTGCTCATTACGATGTCAGTCGTCAGATCGACAGCGTACGCAGCTCGACATCTTCGCTGCCGTTGCGCCACAGTTCCTCGAACAGGTCAAGGTGGCGCTGCGTTGATGCCCGGGAAGAGGGCTCGTAAAAACCGTCGTGGTCGCTGTCCCCGGGTTTGTACAGTACGCCGTCCCGGTCGCAGATCACTATGGTTTCGCTTTTCCACTGCGGGTGTTCCGCCAGCTTGCGAATCTGCACGGAACTGGGAATCCGCCTGGCGAGCTGCAACAGCCGGTGGCCGCGCGACACCATACCGCGGGTGTCGGCCACCAGGATGCGCACCCGGGTCTGGCGGCTGCTGCGAATCAGCACTCCCAGCGCATCGACCAACTCGATACTGTCAAAGGCCTCGGGATCGAGCGCGGGGCTGAGGATACAGACCTCGCGGGCGGCGGAGCCGCACAACTCCACCGCAAGCTCGTCGAAGGGGTGCGGATATTTCACCCCCGCCAGGAATTCATTCGACATCGATACCCCCGGTTTCCAGCAGGTAATCCAGCAGTTTGGCGGTATCTGCCCGGGCGACGCTGCTGGCAAGGGTTGCTCCCTCCAGCCGCCCGGTCCCGCACAGTGCCGGCAGGCAGTCCAGTACCGCCGCACCGAACAGGGCGGCCTCGCCGTTGCAGAATACCATAACGCCGGCTTCTTCCTGCTGCCAGGCAACCCGTGCGGCGGGCGCGAGCGTGAGCAGCGCCGGGCCTTCCGCGAGCAGGGTCCTGGCTTGTGACAATGCCTCATCGTCCAGGGAGCAGTCGTAGCGCGGCTCTGTGACCAGGGCGCCAAACCAGTGGTTGTCGCTATTTGTTTCAAGGGCGGCCCGTACCTGGGCGCGAACCCGTTCGAGGTCCCGGGGCCGGATTTCCCCGGCCCTGGCGGCGGCCTCGACGTCGCTGTCGCTATAGAACACATCCGGGTCTATCTGTTCCAGCAGGCTGTCGGCCCAGCGCGATACCATGTCATTGATCCGCGGCGCCCGAAAGCCGATGGAGAACGTGGTGCATTCCCCTCTCGCCACCCCCCAGTGGGCGACGCCCGGAGGGACATACAGTACATCCCCGGGGCCCAGCAGGTACTCTTCGCGGCAGTTGAACTCCCGCAGAATGCGCAATTCATCGTGGGGCAGCAGCGGCGACCGGGAATCACAGGATTGTCCCAGTTGCCAGTGGCGTTCACCCTCGCCCTGGAGCAGGAAGACATCGTAATTGTCGTAATGGGGCCCGACGCTGCCGCCGTCCACCGCATAGCTGACCATTACATCATCGAGGCGCCACTGGGGCAGGAAATCGACCAGCTTGCGCAATTCGGCTACCAGCGGGATGTAGTGATCCACCGCCTGGACCAGCAGCGTCCAGGGATTGTCCCGCTGGAAGTCCCCGGCGGTGAAAGGGCCGTGGTGCAGCCGCCACTGTCCGTCGCAGTGTTCAATAATACGCGACTCGATGTCCTCCTCCAGCGCCAGGCCGGCGAGTTCGTCCGCCGGTAGCGGGCTGGCGAAGTCGGCGATGGCGTTGCGAATAAGCAGTGGTTTGCGCTGCCAGTGCTGTGCCAGGAAAGCCTCCCTGTCAAAATCGAGCTTCCCGGCATTCATCGCCTGTGCCTAGTCTATCGCCCGGGCCTGGGCCACGGCGTTGCCGATGTAGCTTGCGGGTGTCAGCGCGAGCAGTTCCTTGCGGGCCTGCTCCGGCAGGTCGAGCTTCGCCACGAATTCGCGAATGACCTCCTCGCTCATATCCTGGCCCCGGGTCAGCTCCTTCAGTTTTTCATAGGGCTTTTCGATACCGTATCGGCGCATGACGGTCTGGATCGGTTCTGCGAGCACCTCCCAGCTGCTGTCCAGGTCTTCGGCGAGGCGAGCCTCGTTGAGCTGGAGCTTGCCGATACCCTTGAGGGCCGACTCGTAGGCGATAAGGCTGTAGGCCGCACCCACGCCCATATTGCGCAGCACCGTGCTGTCGGTCAGGTCGCGCTGCCAGCGACTGACCGGCAGTTTGGCCGCCATGTGCTGCAGAACAGCGTTGGCCAGGCCGAGGTTGCCCTCGGAATTTTCGAAATCGATCGGGTTTACCTTGTGCGGCATGGTTGAGGAGCCCACCTCGCCGGCCACGGTTTTCTGCTTGAAGTAGCCCAGGGAGATGTAGCCCCAGATGTCCCGGTTGAAATCCACCAGGATGGTATTGAAGCGGGCCAGGGCGTCGAACAGTTCCGCCATATAATCGTGCGGCTCGATCTGCGTGGTGTAGGGGTTCCAGTCGAGCCCGAGAGAGGTGACGAAGGCCTCGGCATTGGCCGGCCAGTCCACTTCAGGGTAGGCCGACAGGTGGGCGTTGTAGTTGCCCACTGCGCCGTTGATCTTGCCCAGGAAGCGGATGCCCTCCAGTTGCTCCAGCTGGCGCCGCAGTCGCGCCACGACGTTGGCTATCTCCTTGCCCATCGTGGTGGGGCTCGCCGTCTGGCCGTGGGTGCGCGAGAGCATCGCAGCCGATGCTGAATCCTTTGCCAGGCTCGCCAGCTTTGCGGCGATATCATGCATCACCGGCAGCAGTACAGACTGCAGTCCGTCGCGCAGCATCAGGGCGTGGGCGAGGTTGTTGATGTCCTCGGAAGTGCAGGCGAAATGGACGAATTCAGCGATGGTTTTGAGCTCGCGGTTACCGTCGAAGCGCTCCTTGATAAAGTACTCCACGGCCTTCACATCGTGGTTGGTGGTGGCCTCGATGTCCTTGATGCGGCGGGCGTCCACCTCGCTGAATTTCTCCGCGATATTGTTGAGAGTCCTGGTGGCGGCTTTCGACAGGCTCGGGACTTCCGGGACTCCCTCGTGGGCGGCCAGGCACTGCAACCAGCGAACTTCCACCAGCACGCGGCGCTTGATCAGGCCGAACTCGCTGAATACCTCGCGCAGCGGTTCCGTCTTGCTGCCATAGCGGCCGTCAATAGGTGACACTGCAGTGAGTGCTGAGAGTTTCATGAAATTCTCCGGAAAACAGTAGGCGCCGATTTTACACCACGCCAAGCCCGCGTGACAGTTGCTGCGACGCGTGCAGCAGTTGCTTGCGCTGCCACAGCAGTTTCCAGCGGCGCCCGCCGAGCTGGCGCCAAAGGAATGCGGAGCGTATACCTGCGAGCAGCAGTGCGCGGATTATGTCGGCGTGCTTCGGGTTTTGCAGGTGCTGGGCGCTGCCGGTGACCTTGATGCGGAACTTCAGTTTGCTCAGGGTATCCTGGTAGATACCGGAGATGCTGTGGCACAGGTCCGGCACATTGTTGGCAAAGTGATCGGCGCGAAAGCTGGCGTGTTCGAGCCTGGAATGGACCACCGCCATCATCGATGGGTCAGCGGCGAACTTGCGCTCGAGGTAGAGCATCGCGAATACATAGCGCACCAGGTCGCGGTTCTCGTCAGCCTGGCGACTGGCCAGCAAACTGCTCAGGTTGTTGAGGCCGAGCTTGACCCCGGCGATACCGCCGTAGACCTCTTCCACCGAGTCGGCGTCGAATTTGAACAGGCTGCTGATCGAGGGAGTGAGGAATTCCAGCGGGTAGCTGCCGGTTTTGGATACCTGGTCCACGAGGCGGGCCGCCTGGGCCACGCCTGCGAGGGCGATGGTCTGCTGTTCCAGCGGGGTGCGACCCGTTTTACTGTCGGTCATTGGAGTGTTCGCTCGATGATGCCGCCGCCCAGGCAGCGCTCACCCTGGTAAAAGACTACCGACTGGCCCGGGGTCACCGCGCGCTGCGGCTGGTCG
>JAOUDU010000368.1 GCA_029859085.1 Gammaproteobacteria bacterium
ATTCCCCAGGTACTCCCGCAGCCGCGCCTCGGCCTGGTCGCCGAACAGGATGTCGCAGGCCTCCCGCAGGCCAGGGGCGTGCTGGTACTCGCTGCGTCGCACCACCAGCTCGATCTTGGAGCGGCGGCGCATGAAGTCCTCCAGCTTGACGATCATTTCCCGGCGGGCGGCGAGTTCGATTTCACAGCGGGTGTACTCCGCATTCTCAATCAGCAACTCGGCGCAGCTCTCATCCTCGCGGATGCGCTCCAGCAGGCCGAAGGCGCTCTCCCCGTAGCGGCGCCAGAAGCGATCCGACAGGGGCTCCGAGGAGCTCGGGTCGGTGAGGCTGTCCAGGTCCATCAACCGCGCCTGCAGCATGAATTCCGCGCGCAGGTCTGGGCCGGGCTCACCGTACCAGCGGTGGTTGGGCGCGGGCAGGTCGATGCCGAGCCGCCTGACGTGGGCCGCCACCTCGTCACCCACATTCAGGCAGTCTGTGAGTTTGCCGCCGAAGATACTCAGGTGCCGGTTTGCCTCGTCCACCTCGATGACATGCTTCCGCGACAGGGCTACCCAGTCGGCCTCGGTTCCCGCGCCCCTGATCGCAAGGGGCCGCACGCCGACCCGCTCCGCGATGATGCTGGCCCGGGTGAGCGGGGGATCGAGGTCGAGCAGCGCATTGGCATTGGCCAGTACAAAATCCCGGTCTTCATCGGTCACCGTGACTTCGGGGCTGTCCACCTGGGTGTCGGTGGTGCCGATACAGGTTCTGGACCCCATCGGGATCAGGAAAAACAGCCGCCCGTCGCTGGCAAAGAAAGTCAGCACGCGCTTGTTGTCGGTAATTCTGTCGACGACCAGGTGAATACCCTTGGAAAACAGGTGCCGGTATTCGGTGGTTTCGCCGGACAGCACGTTCTGCGCATCGACGTACGGTCCGCAGGCGTTGACCAGCACCTTCGCGCGAATATCAAAACAGGTTCCCGCCACCACGTCCCGCGCACTCGTGATCCATTGATCGCCCTCCCGACGAGCGCCCAGTGACTCTACATAGTTGGCGGCGATACAGCCGTAGTTGAGGCTCTTGCGAATAAAATTGAAAACAAAGCGGGCGTCGTTGTCGTAGAGGTAGCAATCGGAATATTCCAGCCCCCCCGCCGCCTTGCTGGTATTGATAACCGGCTCGGCCCGCTCGATAGCCCGGGCGCTGTGATAGCGCGGCGCCCTGGTGACAAAACGCCCCATGATCCAGTAGAGGATGCTGCCGAGAAACACGAAAAACGGGGGGAAGCGAAACCCCCGCTGGATGGTCGTGAAGAAGCGGATCTCCTTGACCGTGGAGGGGTAGGCCCGCATCAGGCGATTGCGGGACTTGCACAATTTGTTGACCAGCAGGTACTCGTGGCTCTCTAGGTACTTGATCCCGCCCCAGGCCAGGTTGGATGAGTTGGAACTGACACCGCCGGCGAAATCGCCTCGGTCGATCAGGGCGACCCTTACCCCGCAACCCGCCAGTGAGGCGGCGGCCACGGCGCCGTTGATGCCGCCGCCGACGATGAGCACGTCGTATTCGTGCTCACGTAACTTCTCCACATTGCTGTCGCGTAACGATGCCGCCATAACAAGCCCCCTCTCCGGAAAACGGACTCTACAGGCTCCAGAACCGTTCGCACAGGGCAATGAAGTTACTGGCGCTGGCGCTGAGGTTCCTGCCGGCACGGTAGTAAAGCCCGACCTGCTTGGCGATGCTGCCGAAGGAGACGTCGTCCATGATGTGGAAATCGGCACAGGCCGGGTGCTCCTGCAGCAGCTTGCGATCGATGAATGTCACGCCCATGCCCTGCTCCACCATGTGGATGCGCAGGGACAGGCTGTTGACCTCCCACACGGTGCTGAACTGGTCCCGCAGGCGCAGGATGGAGGGGCGCATGTCAGGGTTGTCCAGGGCCGAGGTGATAAGGGGAGTGAGCTTCAGGGCCCGCTCATCGCCCTTGACCATCTGGGGGTAATGGGCGTGCCTGGGGCTGACGACCAGGTGGCGGGAGTCACTGTAGAGCGGGATGGTGGTAAAGGCGGACATCTGTTTCTGGAATGGCCCCAGGCCCAGCTCGACGTTGCCAGACAGCACCTCGGAGATAATGCTGCGACCCGGAAGCTCGGCGATTTTCATTCTGGTCTGGGGGTTTTCGCGATAGTAAGCGCTTATTAATTGCGGTGCATAGAAGTGGTTGATCGACGCGCTGAGGGCGAGGCTGAGCGTTGCGGCGTTACCCTGCTTGAGGTGGGCAATGTCCTCCAGGGTCTGCTGTTCCTCCCGCAGCATATCCACCGCATGCTCAAACAGGCGTTTGCCGATATCGCTCAGGCGCAGCTCCTTGCCCCGCTGGATCAACGGTGCCTCCAGCTTGGTTTCAAGCCCGGCCACCGCCTGGCTCACCGCCGACTGGCTGATATGCAGGGCCTGGGCCGCCCGCTTGAAGCCCCCTTCTTCCACCACCGCGCGGAACGCGCGCAACTCACTGTTTTCAAAGCGCATATTAGCTGACCTGATAGGGGGATAAGTAAAATTAATTCTACTAATGCGGAATCGCTTCGTATACTGTGAAAAATTACCGGAAATGGAGACCCAGCCGTGACTACAGAAGCTTCCGTATATTCCAGCGACCTTGCCGGGATCGTCGTAGGCGACACCGCCATATCCGACGTCCAGGGTGATCTGGGGCTGCTCAGTTACCGCGGTATCGACATCAAGGACCTGGTGGGAGTGCCCTTCCTGCACGTGGTGTGGATGGTGCTGTTCGGGGACTGGCCGGAAGAGCAGGAGAAGAGCCGGCTGAAGACCTTCATGTGCCGACACTCCCGCCTCTCCCACGCGGAGATAGAACTGCTGCGCCATGTGCCCCGGGACCTGCACCCGATGCTGATGCTGCAAGGCCTGGTGCCGCTGCTGCAACTGCCGGCGGAACAGTCGATGGACATGGAGCAAAATGCGGAGCAAGGCCTCTTCATCGCAGCCAAGATCACCGCCCTGGTCGCGGCCCACTACCGCCTCAGCCAGAGCAAGGTCGTCCTCGCCCCTACCCCGGGCCGGCTGTTCCATGAGAATTTCCTCACCATGTTCCGCGGCACCGCTCCCACCGCCGAGCAGGTGCGGATGATGAATGCTGCCCAGATCCTGCAGATGGAACACAGCTTCAATTGCGGCACCTTCGCCGGGCGCGTCTGCGCCAGTACGCTGGCCCCGATCCAGTCCTCCATCTCCGCCTCCATCGGCACCCTGTTCGGCAAGCTCCACGGCGGTGCGGACCAGGCGGCCCTGGAGATGGCCATGGCAATCGGCAGCCCGGACAAGGCCGAGGCCTACGTGAGGGATTGCCTCGCCCGCAAGGAAAAAATCATGGGCATGGGCCATCGCGAATACCGCACCGTCGACCCCCGCGCGAAAATCCTCAAGCCGATGGCGATGGAGTTGTGCACGGAGGGCGAGAGCAGGAACCTGCTGCTGACCCTGGTGGCGGTGGAGGAGGCCTGCCAGCGAGCCTTTGCCGAGCAGGGCAAGGAAATTTGGGCCAACGTGGAGTTTTATAAGGGGGCGGTGTTCCACAGCCTCGGTATTCCGACCCACTTCTTCACCGCCATGTTTGCGATGTCGCGGGTGTACGGCTACGTGGCGCATTTCCTGGAGTTCAGCAAGAACAGCCGCCTCATTCGGCCCCGCGCCAACTACATAGGTCCCCGCACCGGCGAACGCGGCAAGTCCGCCGCCTGAGACCCTGCCTGAACGCCTCCGGGGCGGCAGCCGCCGCCCCGTCCGCCCTGTTTGTGACAAAGGGCGACGCTTGCATTACAGTTACGCCCTCGGTAAACCGCCACGGCACCGCACCAGATGCAATCCATGATTTCCCGTTTCCTGCTGCTTGTCGCGGCAGTCACCCTGCTGGCATCCTGCGGCGGCGGTGAATCGAATGTGGCGAGTGGCAACCGCCAGGGTATCCTGCATTTTGGCAACGGCTCCGAGCCCCAGGGCCTGGACCCGCACGTGGTCACCGGCGTCCCCG
>JAOUDU010000369.1 GCA_029859085.1 Gammaproteobacteria bacterium
CCGGACAGGATCAGTGAGCCCCCGCCCCGGACTTCGGCCCAATGGTCTGGTCGAGCCAGTCGAGCATCTCCGCCGAGGTGTGCAGCACGTTCTCCCGCGCCCGGTAGTGGTGCTGCTCGAAGGGCAGCTCCACGTAACGCACCCGCGCGCCGTTGCCCACCAGGGCGTGGACCATTCGCCTGGCCTGCAGGGTGGGCGTGCCCGGGTTGTCATCCACGCCGCCGTGCATGATCAGGAACGGCTCGTTGATCTGGTTGGCGAAATAGAACGGCGACATGCGGGTATAGAAGCTCGCCGCGTCCCAGAGTGAACGTTTTTCATGCTGGAAGCCGAAGGGGGTCAGGGTCCGGTTGTAGGCGCCGCTGATGGCAATACCCGTCCTGAACAGCTCGGAATGGGCCAGCAGGTTGGCGGTGGAAAATGCGCCATAACTGCGTCCCGCCACCGCCATGCGATCGCGGTCCGAGATGCCGTTATCCACCAGGTAATCGATCGCCGCCTCCATGCTCGAGACCAGCTGCTCGAGGTAGGTGTCGTTGGCGTCCTCGCCCTCGCCGATGATCGGCACGGTCGGGTTCAGCAGCAGCGCATAACCATCCAGTACCGCGGCGATGGGCGAGGCCTCCTTGATCTGGTGGAAACGGAAACGGCGCGAGTCCATCTGCCCGGCGTACTGCTCGTCGGAGAACTCCGCCGGGTAGATCCACACCAGGGTCGGCAGCGGTTTCGTCGGATCGCGATCCTTGGGCAGGTACAGCATCCCGTTCAGCTTCACCCCGTCCTTGCGGGTGTAGGTCACATTCCTGCGCTCGACACCGTAAAGTTCCGGAAACGGGTTGTAGAGTCCCCCGAGAGGCGTATGCACGCCATTGGTCACCGAGAACAGTTGAGGCGGTTCCGTCTCCGACTCGCGCACCGTGATAAAGGTGCGCGTATCGGGATCGACGATCCCTACCACCCGCTCGTAGTTACCCTCTTTCGCTGTCGCCAGCCGCTTTATCTCCAGCGTGTCGAGGTTGAGGGACTCGATGTAGGGTTGCGGGCCCTCGGCACTGAGGCCGTCGCTCGACAGAAAGATATGGCGCTTGTACTCCATTACCGGGCCGCTGTTGCCGTTGGTACGGATCGGGCTGCCGGGATCGCCATAAACGTCCTTCACCGCCCCCTGCCATACCAGCTGCGGCTTGCTGTCCGCTGCGATCACGTACACGCTGACCTCGGTGCCCGTCGCATTGCGCTGGGAGAAATAGGGGGTGCCCTGGTCGGTCCAGCCGAAATAGGCAATTTTTCCCTCGCTGCCCGCCACCTCCCGGGGAGCTCCGGTATATGGGGGGGCCAGCGCCACCCAGCGATCGCCGCCGCCGTTGCGGGATTCGGTCCAGCCCAGCGCCCCGGTATCAGGCCGCCAGGCAAACCCCGGGAGTCCATAGCCTTTGGTCGGGGTAATCCCGCCCTGCTGCAACAGGCCGGGCGCATCGATACGTTGATTCAGCTCCAGGTCCCACAGTTCGAACACCCGCGGGAAATTGTTGGCCTTGAGCAGGTGGGAATAGGGGCGCTGCAGGCGCACAACCAGGGCGTACTTGCCGTTCGGTGAAGGCTGCACCCGCGCCAGCAGCCCGGTGGTTCCCTCCAGCCGCCGCACCTTGCCGTCCACACCCACCCGCGCCAGCGTCGAGCTGAAGTAGTAATCGAACAAATCCTCTTCCCAGGCGTTATCCAGCAGGTTGCTGTAGGTCCGGGTGCGCGCTTTACCGCCCGGATGATCCATGATGTTGGGTGACGCATACGCAGCGGGAGCGGTAGCGGCCTCGTCGGGAA
Organism: Gammaproteobacteria bacterium; assembly: GCA_029859085.1. Taxonomy (GTDB): domain Bacteria; phylum Pseudomonadota; class Gammaproteobacteria; order Pseudomonadales; family Halieaceae; genus JARRPM01. Next base: position 1,822 of record JAOUDU010000369.1, read on the forward strand.
TGATGCGGCACAGCATTTCCTTCTCATCCAGCCAGTCGCAGGGCGCTTCAAACGCCGGGTTGACCACCACCGGCAGCACCTGTTCCCGACCGGTCGCTATTTCGAACAGGATGAGTCCGGGTTTCCTGTTACGGAAACTCACCGCGCTCAGGAAGCGTCCGTCCGGGGAGATCTCAACGTAATCGAGCGCCGGCTCACCATCGGGCAACCAGGTCGTGAGGGTCACGCCGGAGCGGGCATCCAGGACCTCCACCCGCTTTACCCTGGAGTCATAACCGGAGGTGCGGATGTCGGGGTCCAGCGAGAACCCGGCAAGCCCGAGGTGGGGCCGGCCGATGCGCTCTACCGGGACGAGGTTCTCGCGGTGGATAAAGGCGATCCGCCCGGACTTCGCATTGAACTTGCCCTCGGGGGACTGGCTCGTCGTGAGAAGGTGGACCACCTCGGGGTTCGCGGGTACGCGATACTCGGAGGCGGCCAGGACGGGCAGCGCCGCGAACAGGACGCTGGTCAACAGGGCGACACGGGGAAACATAAGCATGACTCTACCGGCGGTAAACAAGGCTGGGGATTATATCTGCAAAGCGGTCGTCAATGCATGCGGAGAAAATCCAGCGGCTACCGGGTTCTCGCGAATCAGAGCGGACACGAACAGGTATTTTCGATACCATCTGCGAATCGCACATTGCGCGCTCCATTCATCGAGGTGCATGGATTTTGAGAATCATTCCTATCACTCTGGCCCTGGTCCTGACGCCAGCGTGCCTGGCCCAGAACACCTGTTTTACCGACCCCCACGGCAGCACCATCTGCAGCAGCCCCGGCACGGTGGTCCACGGCAGCACCAACAGCACCGGCCAGAGCCTCTACCGGGATGACCGCGGCAACCAGCTGGATTTCCATACTGACCAGTTCGGCAATGCATCGGTAGAGCTGCCATCAGGCGAGGCGATCAGGTGGTCGCAACCGGTGCTCGGGGAGAAAAAGTACCCGGAAGCCGCAAAGCCGCCTGCCTCGCAGGTACCAACGTTGACCCCCGGTTTGCCCGGGGACAGGATCATGCCCCCTTCAAGCATCTCTCAAGGGCGGCCATGAACAAGCTGTTTATGCTGCGCGGCGGCAACCAGTGGGCGATGAGCGTGATCGCTGCACTGGCTTTCGCCGCGATCAGTTGCCTGATCGCATCGGCCGCACTGGCCGGTTCATCACCCGCAGGCGGCACAAAGATTGACTGGCTGCAACTTGGCATGGGCCTGTTCGGGGGCCTGGCCCTGTTCCTGGCGGGGCTGGAAGTGCTGTCCAACGGCCTGAAGCAGGCAGCCGGCGGCATGCTGCAGACGGTACTCGAGAAACTCACCGTGAACCGCTTCCTGGGTGCTGTCACCGGCGCTCTGGTCACCGGGATACTCAATTCCTCGTCGGTGACCACGGTACTGGTCGTGGGCTTCGTCACCGCCGGCGTAATGACCCTGGCCCAGTCTGTCGGCGTGATCATGGGCGCAAATATCGGCAGTACCGTTACCGCCCAGCTGCTCGCTTTCAATATTTCCGCCTACTCGCTGATACCGGTGGCTGTCGGCTTTTTCATGATGTTCGCCGGCAAGGCTGAACGCACCAAACAGGTCGGCATGATACTCATGGGCCTGGGGCTGGTGTTCTACGGCATGGGCCTGATGAGCGAGGGCATGAACCCGCTGCGCAGTTACGAGCCTTTTACCAACATCCTGCAGGAAATGGCGCGCCCACTGCTGGGCATCCTGGCCGGCGCGCTGTTTACCGGCCTGGTGCAGTCTTCCGCCGCGACGGTGGGCATAGCCATCGCCCTGGCGAGCGAGGGCCTGCTGAGCCTGCCCGCGGGAATCGCGCTGGCGCTCGGCGCCAATATCGGCACCTGTGTCACTGCCCTGCTCGCCGCCATGGGCAAGCCGACCGAGGCAGTGCGCGCGGCGGTGGTACATATCTCATTCAACGTGCTGGGCGTACTTGTCTGGCTGCCCTTCATTCCGGTGCTGGGTGAAATGGCCAGGTCCCTGTCTCCGGTTGCGATCGACCTGCAGGGAGGCGCAAAACTGGCGGCAGAAGTACCGCGCCAGATAGCCAATGCAAACACCCTCTTCAATGTGTTCAACACCATTTTGTTCATTGGCTTCACCACCTGGTTCGCGCGGCTCGCCGAGCGCCTGGTGCCCGAACGCAAAGCGGCGACCGGCGTCGTTA
>JAOUDU010000370.1 GCA_029859085.1 Gammaproteobacteria bacterium
ATTCCATTGACATTCGATGCACGCCATCAGCCGATAGTGCGCTGCCCGCGCACAGCCCGTGCAGGTTCAGCTGCACTCCAGGAAGGCTTTGGCGAGATCACTCGAACAGCTTTCCTGCGACCTGCCAAGGTGTTCGTTCAGCATCGCCCGTTTCAGGAACAGATGGCAGACATGCTCCGATGTCATGCCGATACCCCCGTGCAACTGCAGGGACTCCTCAGTCACGCTTGCATACGCCGAGCAGGCCAGCTGCTTCGCCGCCCTGCCCGCCAGTTCAGCCTGGGCGATGCCCCCGGGGTAATCGCCCAGCTTTGCCAGGCTGTCCTGCAGCAGCGCCTGCGCCCCTTCAGTCAGCGCCTTGAGGTCGGCACAGCGGTGTTTCAGGGCCTGGAACAGCGCCAGGGGGCGCCCGAACTGCTGCCTGGTCTGCAGGTACTCCACGGTCAAATCGAGCAGGGCCGCGGCGCCGCCGGCCGCCTCCGCCGCCAGGGCGAAATCGCGCACGGTGGCAAGCCTGCGGGCCAGCGCCTGCGCTGCGGGTCCTCTGGCGAGTACCAGTGCGTCATCGAGTACCGCACCGGCAAATTCCACCTCGAACAGCCGCCGCGTCGTATCCCAGGTCGGCCTGGCATGTATCCTCACGCCGGGCCGGTCCAGCGCAACCAGCGCGACGCAATCGCCGGAGCTGGTCCACACCATGACATGGCTGGCCCGGTCCGCGGACTGGACCGCCACCGCGGTCCCGGCGAGCTCTTTGTCACCGGGCAGCAGGTGCAGCGCGGATTCAGCCAGCGGCGCCGCGACATAGTCGCTGCCGGCGGTGAGGCGTTCGAGCCAGGCCTCCCGTCCGGGCAGGTCTCCCAGGCAAATAGCCTCGATAGCCAGGGTCGCCGGCAAAAAGGGTATCGTCGCGAGGCGCCGGCCGAGTTCCATGTGCAGGGCACAGGCTCCCGCGAGCCCCATCCCCAGCCCCCCCATGTCCTCGGGGGTCGAAATCATCAGCCAACCCAGATCGGCAATCAGCGGCCAGGTTGCCTGCTCGTCGGCGGCGAGGTCGATGCCGCCCAGTACCTGCCGCGCGGAGTCGTGCAGTTCCCTCACTTCAGTCGTCATCAGCGCTGGCTCCCCAATTGCCAGGAGCGGGGCTCGCGGGGCATACCCAGCATACGCTCGGAAATAATATTGCGCTGAATCTCGTCGCTGCCGCCGGCGATGGACCAGTTGTAGGAATTCATGAAATCGACGGTCCAGTTTCCGGTCTCCTGGGTGGCGCCGCGCATGAAACCCCGGTAGTACTGCCCCTCCAGGCCCGCTATACGCCTGCCCAGTGACGTGAACTCCCGCAGGGTCCTGGCGTAATACAATTTGACGATCGACGCATCCCCGGGCGCCTCTTCGCCGCTGATGCGCTTCAACAGGTAGCGGTCGGCCAGCGCGCAGGTGGCGTCTACCCGGGCAATGAGGTGGCCGAGTTCCCGCCGGGTCGCCGGGTCGTCTGCCCGCCCGGTTGCGCGCATCTCCGCCGCGATCAGGGGCAGCGAGTAGCGCATGCGCTGGCTCAGTTCCACCAGGGTGAGGCCGCGCTCGGAGGCCAGGGTGGCCTGGGCCACCGCCCAGCCTGCGCCCTCGTCACCCACCCGCTCCTCCACCGGGATTTCCACATCGTCGAAGAATATCTCGGCAAACTCGTCGTCCCCGGTAATCTGGGAAATCGGACGCACGGTCACGCCGGGGGCGCGCATATCCAGCAGCAGGTAGGTCAATCCGGCCTGGGGCGGCCCCGATTTGTCCGTCCTGGCGAGCAACAGGCACCTGTCCGCGTACTGGGCCATCGTGGACCAGGTTTTCTGGCCGTTGATGATGTACCTGTCCCCGCGGCGCTCCGCCCGGGTCTTCAGGGACGCGAGGTCGGAACCGGCATTGGGTTCAGAGAATCCCTGGCACCATATTTCACCGGCGAGGATACCCGGCAGGTACCTGTCGCGCTGCCCGGCCGAACCGCATTCCAGCAGGGTGCATGCCGCGTGGTAAAGCGCCACGAAAAAAAGAATCAGGCGCGGGGCATCCGCCCGGGCGACCTCCTCAAAAATCACCTTCTGCTCCGCCAGGGAGCGACCGCCGCCCGGCCAGCCCTCGGGCCAGTGAGGCGTGGCATAGCCAGCGGCAGCCAGCTTGCCAAACCAGTCCCGCTGCAGTCGGACGAAAGACTCCTGGTCGGTCCCGGTCATCGCCTCGCGCCAGCCTGAAGGGGTGGATTGCTCCAGCCAGGATCGCACCTCGCGGCGCAGGGATTCGGTATTATTCGCTGCAGTCATCAAATAGCCTTATTCACTGTCAGGGGGTGCCGCCTGCACTGCCGGCGACTCGCGGGCAGGCGGCGCGATAGCGCGGTATGTTAAACACACACCTCGATCCAGTCATCGACAACGCGCACTTCATAAACGGGTATCGGCTTTGTCGCCGGCAGATCCAGCGCTTGCCCGGTCTCGAGATCGAACCGCGCCCCGTGCACCGGGCAGGTGATCTTGCAGTTCCGCACCCGCCCGTTGAACAGGGGCCTGGCCTGGTGTGAACAGATACCCGAGACCGCGAGCAGGCGTTCCCTGGTGTTGCAGACCAGGACCCAGGTGTCATTTATCCTCAGCGCTTTCTTGCCCCCGGGGGGCACCTCCGCGAGTTTGCAAAAGCGGGTAAACTCGTTCGACAAGACTGGTTTCCTTACTCTGTGATCCGGATGTCACCGGCGCTGCGCGCCGCTGGTACTACGCGCCCGCTTCGACGTACCTGTCGACGGCGCGCTCGAAGTGCCGGACGCGGATTTCCTGGTAGTTGCCCAGCGTAATACCAGGCTTGGCGCTGGCTTCCAGGCCCTCCTGCTGCAGCAGCAGGTTTTCCGTATCCTGGTCCAGGATCGCGCCGAACCCGGGGTCCATGCCCTCGGCCTCCGTGAACGACTGCCCCTCCCGCAGATAGACCGGTTCCGCCGGCTCGGGGCGACTGCCATCCTGGGGCAGGGGCCGCAGGAACATCACCTCGTAAATGCTCTGGCGGTGATCCGTGGGGTGGGGGCGAAACCGGTACACCATCGGCAGGGATATACCGGGGAACAGGAATGTGTTCGGGAACAGGGTATAGGAGAAACAGTCGAGCAACTCGGCGTCCGACACATGGCTGAGATCGGTGTTTGTGCCCCTCTCGAACATCTCGCGCATGATATCGGCCATTCGCTGGCGCGCGGTTTCACCCTCCTTGAGCTTGCGGTCCTCGCCGCCGAGCATGGAACTGTCGCCGATCGTGAACTGGTCGAGTACATCCTGCTCCGTATACTGGCCCCGCAGGTGCGGGCTGAGCACCCCCAGTGATGAAATAAAACGGTTCACGTGCTCGCCGTAGGTATCGTACTGGGAATTGGCGTCGGCATTCGACACCGCGACCTGTGGATGCGTTTCCATCACGTGATAGGCCTCCATGAAAGCTTCCATATTCAGCTTCCAGTTCGCCGGGATTGTCTTGTAGACATGGCAGGTCACGTAGCGGTCTTCGAGTTTCCAGGCCTTGATATGGGCCATGAATTCAGGGCCCAGGTATTCAGCAAGCGTCGGCGCGTCCCGGTCCATATTGATAAAAACGAACCCACCCAGCAGCTCGACCCGGACCTGGGGCAGCGAATACTCCGCCGGATTTACATGGGGGAAATCCCACTCGCATACAACCTCGTTGAGCGTGCCGTCGAGATTCCAGCTCCAGCCGTGGAAGGGGCACTTGAACTGGCTGGTGGAACCCTCGGTGCCGGAGGCGCGCAGCTTGGTGCCGCGGTGCAGGCAGGTGTTGTAATAGGCCCGGATATCATCCTCTGCGACCCGGGTGACAATGAATGACCGCCGGCCGATATCGTAGACGTAATAATCCCCGACCTCGGGGATATGCTCTTCCCTGCAGGCAAACTGCCAGGTGCGGGGCCAGAGATTGTCGAACTCCTTTCTGGCATATGCCGGATCGATATAGCGATCGATCGAGATATCCTCG
>JAOUDU010000371.1 GCA_029859085.1 Gammaproteobacteria bacterium
ATCGGCCAGCTCATCCCTGGCCTTCGCCACCAGCCGCTCGATGTCGACCGGCTCTTCCCGGGGGCGGGCGCCGCCCGACTCTTCGGTTTGCACCTGTCGCGCCGTCGCTGCCGGCTGTTGTCGGCCGACCGGCGCCCGGGCGGGCGCCTGCTCCTGCTGGTAGAGCGCCGCCACACTGGCATCAACCGGGGCAGGCGCCGGCTTCGCAGCTGCCGGCCCGGGCGCGGGCTGGCGCGACCGCTCTGCGACAGGGGCGACAGGCGCGGCAGGGCGCGGTGATGGCGCGGCGACGGTCGCCGGCCGCGCGTCCGCGCCTGCGGGAGCCGCCGGTGGGGCCGGTTGTGCGGGCGCTTGCGCCGGCGCAGGCACACTCGCCACCGCCGCTACCGGCGGTACCGGCGCCGGCTGCGACTGCCGGTCCAGCAACAGCCAGCCGATGGCCAGCACAGCCAGCGCCAGGGCGGACAGCAACAGCCAGGGCAGCCAGCTGAGGTCCGTAACCTCCTGCTCAACCGGGTGCATGGCAGACAGCCCCGGCACCTTTTCGCTGTCCTGGCGGGAACGGTTGAGGGCATCGAGAATCAGCGACATGGCGGGATCACCGGTTGAGCCTTGCGCCGCCGGCCTGCGCCAGCTGCTCGCGGGCAGCGGCGGTCGTCGGGTCGATACCCAGCGCTTCGTTCAGCTTGAGCAGTGTCTGCATGCCCACCACACCGTCATCCTCCAGCGAGTGTTCTCGCTGGAACAGGCGCACCCGGGTCTGCAGGGCCGGGGTGAAACGGGTTCCGGCCAGGGCCTGGGACTGGCCATCCAGCCGCGCGAACAGCGCCGCCACCTGCGCCACCGCCGGGCTGTTGTCACCCAGGCCCAGCGGGCGACTGAAACCCTCAGGCGGGTGCCACAACAGCCGGTAGCCGCCGGTCCAGGAGGGCCCGAGTTCACCCGGCTCCACCTCGATAATGCCCTGTTCGGTCGCAACCCAGGCCATACGCCCGTTGAAGCCCAGGAACAGTGCGCCGGCGGCAAAGCGCTCCGGGGTGATCATGTCCAGTAACAGGGGGCGATCCAACTCCGCCAACTCGTCCCAGGTCCGGGCGTTTCCCGTGACGCAGGCAAGGCCGTCGTACACCTCGCCGGAGCACAGCTCCAGGGGCAGCGGCCTGGGACTGTACAGGGACCACAGCTGCGCCAGGGCAGTCGCCGGGGAAAGCATCCAGCTTCCCGGTGCGGCAACGGTGGCGTTGGCAATCTCCTGCGCCGGTGCCGGCTCCGCGGCGGGCAGCTGCGGCTCGGGCCGGACTTCCTGCGGCGCGCTTTCGACAGGTACGACCGCCGGTGCGGGGACCGCGGTCGCGGCAACCGCCGCAGCCGGGGCGGCCTGCGGCGCCAGCGGGTCCGGTTGCTGCCGGCCGTGCCACCACCAGGCCGCCGCCAGCGCCACCACCAGCGCGCCCACGGCCACCGCCGGCCAGGTGCGGCCGGAATCCTCGCCCCCCGCGGCGGCCTCCTCTCCCATCACCTCCCGCGCCGCGATGCGCAGCATGGCCAGGTCGGTGCGGCCGAGGTTGCGGCCATAGGCGCCCAGCATCATGCGGTCGCACAGGACATTGATCAGGCGGGGAATACCCCGGGTGTAGCGGTGAATCCCGCGCACGACGCCGACGGGAAACACTTCCTGCGCCGGGTTCATACCCGCCACCTGCAACCGGTGCCGAATATAGGCCCCGGTTTCCTCCAGGCTCAGGGGTTCCAGGTTGTAGCGCGCGGTAATACGCTGGTTGAGCTGGCGCAACTCCGCCCGGCCCAGCATCTGGGCCAGTTCCGGCTGCCCGATCAGGATGATCTGCAGCAACTTCTCGCTATTGGTTTCCAGGTTCGTCAACAGGCGGATCTGTTCCAGCACATCGAAATCAAGGTGCTGGGCTTCGTCGATCAACAGGACCGTCTTGCGCCCCCGGCCGTAGTTCTCCAGCAGGTAGCGATGCAGGCTGTCAGTGAGGGTCTTCAGTGTGTGCTTGTCGTTGTCGTAGGCAATGCCAAGCTCATCGCAGACCGTGGCCAGCAATTCCATCGCGTTGAGTGCGGGATTGAGGATGATCGCGATATCGGTATCATCCGGCAGCTGTTCAAGCAGGCAGCGGTTGATGGTGGTCTTGCCTGTGCCCACCTCGCCGGTGAGCAGGATAAAACCGCCGCCGGCGCCCACGCCATACAGCAAATGCGCCAGGGCATCCCTGTGACGGGGGCTCATGAACAGGTAGCGCGGATTGACCGCTATCGAAAATGGCGCTTCAGTGAGCCCGAAATATTGGTGGTACATGCAGCCGGTAGCCATTCGCCAGTGCGCGGAAAGAGCCCAGCATTATGCCCAAGGGCAGGGGCCAATGCTATGTACTTCGACCCACCCCCGGCGGGACACGGGTACCCGCTAAGGCAAACCCGGGGTTCAGCTGCCGTCGTTAGCGGCCACTGCATCGGTGCTGGCGGTGGCCTCGTTGCGCAGCAGGGCGTCTTCGGCATTGTAATCCCGGCCGGTTTTGCGCGTATCCCGGTCACTTGTCCAGGTCCCGGCCGGGGCTGCCTGCGCGGTGCGACTGCCCGACGTTACATTGGTGGCACCGACCTTCATTTCCTCCTGGGACTGGGTGGCTACGCAGCCCTTGTCGCTGAAGCTCTTTTTACCGGTGACCGGATCCACACAGATGAATACCCTCGCCGCCGCCAGTTGCGGGAGCAGTAACACCAACAACAACAGAATACGCATACCGTCTCACCCGGCGCCCTGGGCGCCAATAACCCTTGATGCTGCAGCGTAAAGGGCGCAGGAGGCGGAAAGCCACGGAAAACTGGAGATATCTACAGATAATCGGGCCCGGGGCGCCGGGCCCCGGGATCAAACCGTGCCCAGCAGCACCAGCGCCTCGTCGCACCAGGCCAGGAACCGCTCACCCTGGGCGATACCCAGGGAGAGCGCCAGGTAAACGCCCTTGCGCCGGGTGGGCAGGGATTCCGGGTCGCTGTAGTGGCGCCGGCGGATTTTCTCGTAGAGGTACAGCCGGCGCATCATCTCCTCGCGCCGGGCGGTGATCTCCCCCGCCAGGTGGGCGGTATTGCCCGGGTCGAGGTTGTAGAGCTTCACCAGCAGGTCGTCCTTGCCCGCCTGGGTGCGGGTGCTGCTGTAGACCCATGCGGCCAGCGCCTCCCGCCCCGCCTTCGTCAACCCGTAGACGATCTTGTTGGGTTTGCCCCGCTGGCTCACCTCGCGCTTGCTGAGCCATTGCTTGTCGGAGAGTTTGCGCAGTTCCAGGTAGATCTGCTGGTGGGAGGCCTGCCAGAAGAAGCCCAGTGAAGTCTCGAAATCCCGCGCCAGCTCATAGCCCGAAAGATCATCTTCCAACAGGGCGGTCATTATCGCGTGGGCCAGCGCCATGGTGCAGTTCCCTCCCGGGCCAAATCGGCTCACAGCATACTCCGTCCGGGCAAAGTTATGCAAAATGATGCATAAAGCAGGGTCGGCAGCGAGGCTAAGTACCTGTTTTGGTTGGGTTTGGACTGGTCCGCGCCATTCCTTACCCCGAGCCCCATATCGGTCTCCGGCACCGGCTGGCCCGGCAGTGCGCCGCCAGGCACAGGCGCGTACGAAGCCCTTGCCGTGCAATTGTTTGCATAGTAGACTGCGCCGCCACGGGAGGCTGTAGCGAGCACACCAGTCCGGTATCGCCACGGCGCTGCCAACAGGCGCTCACCCCGTTCAACGTCCACCAAACCACACCGGGAAATATGTAATGGCACTTCCAGAAAATTTGCGCGGCGCCCTGTCACTGCCGCTGGTCGCGGCGCCCATGTTCATCGTATCCAACCCCGACCTGGTCATCGCCCAGTGCAAGGCGGGTATCGTCGGCTCCTTCCCCGCCCTCAATGCCCGGCCGGCAGCGGAGCTCGAGGTGTGGTTGCAGCGCATCACCAGTGAACTGGAGGACTTCAACAGGGCCAACCCGGAGCGGCCGGCG
>JAOUDU010000372.1 GCA_029859085.1 Gammaproteobacteria bacterium
CCACGCCCTCGAACTGCAAATCTTCCGGGCAGACCACACCGCCTACAGCAAAAAGCTGAACAAGGTGGTGATGATGTGCGATGTACCCGACCACACCAAGGACGATTTCGTGATGCTCTCAGGTACTGCGGTGCGGGAAATGCTCGGCAAGGGTATTGCGCCGCCGCCGGAATTTTCCCGCCCGGAGGTCGCGAAGATACTGTCTGACTACTACCAGGCGCTGGACGCCTGATCGCGGGAGCGCGCCTTGCCGGCCAATTGGCTCAGTGGTTCCAGTAATATGCCCGGGCGCGCCACCGATGCCCTGGAACAGGCGCTGCGCTCACTCGCCCGTCCAGAGACTGTGCGGCGCCTGCGCCAGCTGGCGGTGCTGCTGCTGGCAGTGTGGGCTGTAATCGCCCTGTCACAATTGATCTGGACACTGTTGCCCGTCGGGGAATCGTCCGTCCCGGCCGATGCGGCGGTGATCAATCCTGTGGCGGTTGCCGCCCCTTCCGCGGCAGCGCCGTCGGTGGATATAGCCCGGGTGCAGGCCTGGCACCTGTTTGGCGAGGCGGGTGCCGGCGGCAGCGGGGCCACTGCGGTGATGGAGCCCGAGCAGGCCGCTGCCGCCACCGCCCGGGACGGTATAGAAAAAGGCGCGCGGGAGACCCGGCTGTCTCTCAAATTGCGCGGTGTGGTTGCCTCCAGCGAGGACGGGACCGGCTACGCGATTATCGAGATTAACTCGCAGCAGGACATTTACAGGGTGGACGACAAACTTCCCCTGCCCGGGCGGGTTCTGCTGGCCAAGGTGATGCCGGGCCAGGTGGTGCTTGATAACGGCGGCACCTATGAACTACTGGCGTTGTTTGAAGATTCAAGCCTGGACAGCCAACTGCTGCGGCCGCCTGTGGCTTCGCAGGGCGATGCAGCTGCGGCACAACAGGCAGTGGGTATCGACCCGGGCGCCAGCGCCTCGGCGGTGGCACGCTCCTACCGCGAGCGCCTCTACGAGAATCCCCAGTCCCTGGCTGATGTGGTGACGGTGAGTGCCGTGCGGGACAACGGCGATTTGCTCGGTTATCGCATTGCGCCGGGTAAGGAGCAGGAGCAGTTTGCCCGGCTGGGTTTCAAGCCCGGCGACCTGGTGACCAGCGTGAATGGCATAGCGCTCAATGATCCCGCCAATACCCTGCGCCTGTACCAGACGATGCGCACGGCCGGCGAGGCGGTGTTCGAACTGCAGCGTAATAACCAGCCTGTGACAGTCAGCGTCAGTCTCGGCGAAGACCAGTAAACGCTGTCACCGGGCCGCGGGCGATGACAGAATAAGCACAGAGGAATCGAGCGAAGTGAAAGTTGTGAACCGATCGGCCTGCAAGGCACTGCTGACAACCCTGTTCGTCCTCGCGCTGGGGACGGGTGGCGCGGTGGCCCAGGATTTCACGGTCAACCTCAAGGAAACCGATATCCAGGAGCTGATCAAGTTCGTGGCGGAGGCAACCGGCACGACCATCGTGGTGGACCCCTCGGTCAAGGGCAAGGTCAAGGTAGTGTCGAGCAAGCCTGTCTCCAGGGATGAGCTGTACGAACTGTTCCTGTCCATCCTCGACGTGCACGGCTATACCGCGGTGCGCTCCGGCGGCGTGATAAGGGTGATACAGAACAAGGACGCCCGTTCGGCGCCGGTGCAGGTACGCGACGGCCGTGCCGACAAGGCCAGCGACGAATATGTCACCGAGGTGATCAAGCTCGACAATATCTCAGCGGCGAAGCTGATCCCGGTGCTGCGCCCGCTGGTGCCGCAGCAGGCGCACATGGCCGCCTACGCGCCCAGCAACGCCATCATTATTTCCGACCTGTCCGCCAATATCGACCGTATCCGCGACATTATCGAGCGCATGGACAAGTCGGCGGTGCAGCAGACGGACATCGTCAAACTGCGTTACGGGGTGGCGGAGAACGTGGTGAGCATGCTCGACCAGTTGACCAAGTCCGAGGCCAAGCAGAGCGGGGGCGAGTCGGAGGTGTTGCTGGTGGCAGATGCGCGCACCAACAGCGTGCTGGTCAGCGGTGACGAACTCGAACGGGCCCGGATCCGCAAGCTGGTGGATTACCTGGACACGCCCCTGGAGCAGAGCGGCAATGTGAAGGTGGTCTACCTGGAGTACGCCCAGGCCAAGGATATCGCCGACGTGCTGACCCGGGTCATGCAGAACATCAACCGGCTGGATACCAGCGATGGCGCGAAGAAACCCCGTACCGACAACTCGGCCACCATCGAGGCGGACGAGGGCACCAACTCCCTGATCGTCACCGCGGACACCGGTGAAATGGCCGCCATCGAGGCGGTCATCCGGCGCCTGGATATCCGCCGGGCCCAGGTGCTGGTGGAGGCCATTATCGTCGAGATGGAAGTCAAGGACGGGGAGGACCTCGGCATCCAGTGGCTGTTTGCCGACCAGAGCGGCGCCTTCGGCAGCAATATCAACGCCGCGGACGCCCGGGCCCGCACTATCGCCGACGCCATCCTGCCCGCGGACGGCACCGACAACGACATCAGTCTCGGCGGCCTGGCCGGTGCGCTGGCCAGGACCGGGGGCACTACCCTGGGCTGGGGCCAGATCAGCGACGGCCTGACCATGGCGGTGATTCTGAATGCATTGAAGGAGCAGAATAACGCCAACATCCTGTCCACCCCCAGCCTGCTCACCCTGGACAACCAGGAGGCTTACATCACTGTCGGCCAGAATGTGCCTTTCGTCACTGGCTCCTACACCAATACCGGGGCCGGCGGCGACGGTGCCCAGAACCCGTTCCAGACCATCCAGCGCGAGAACGTGGGGATCACCCTGACGGTGACGCCCCACGTCAACGAGGGTGACTCGGTGGTGCTGGACATCGTGCAGGAGGTGTCCAGCCTGAGCGGCCTCACCGCGGTCGCCTCGGACCTGATCACCAACGAGCGCAAGATCCAGACCAAGGTGCTGGCCCAGGACAACCGGGTAGTAGTGCTGGGAGGTCTGATCAAGGACGATGTCCAGGATGCCACCCAGAAAGTGCCTTTCCTGGGCGACATACCCTTCCTGGGCCGCCTGTTTCGCACCGACGGGGTGCAGGTCACCAAAACCAACCTGCTGATATTCATCCGCCCGACTATCATCCGCGATAACGAGGGCCTGGCCGGCGCCACCGCGGACAAGTACCGCTATATCCGCGACAAGCAGTTGCAGCGCCGGGAGCAGGGCCTGGAATTCCTGGGCAGCGACAATCTCCCGCTGCTGCCCGAGTGGGAGGAGCAGCTCAAGAAGCTCGAGGAGATCAAGGCCTCTGACACCGCCGCCCAGCCGGGGAGCCCGTGATGGCCGATCCCGCCCTGGCCGGCCAGGTTCCGACCGGCGATCCGAGCGGCCGGCATCCCGGCCTGCCCTTCGCCTATGCCAAGCTGCACGGCGTGCTGCTCGACTGCAGCAAAGAGCCACCGGTGGTTGTGCACCAGGGGGCCCCGGGGATCGAGGTGCTGACAGAACTGCGCCGCCTGCTGGGTACACCTTTTACGCTGCGTGGCGTATCCGGTCCCGATTTCCAGCGCCACCTGACCCTGGCTTACCAGCGCGACAACAACGCCGCGGTGCAGATGGCCGAGGACATCGGCGCCGATGTCGACCTGGGCCGGCTGGCGGACGAGATTCCCGAGACCGGCGACCTGATGGATGCGGAGGATGATGCACCCATCATCCGCCTGATCAATGCCATCCTGTCCCAGGCTGTGCGCGACCAGGCGTCGGACGTGCATATCGAGACCTTCGAGGACCGCCTCAGTGTGCGCTACCGCATCGACGGCGTGATGACAGAGGTGCTGTCGCCGAAGAAAATGCTGGCGCCGCTGCTGGTGTCCCGCCTCAAGGTCATGGCCAGGCTGGACATCGCCGAGAAACGGGTTCCCCAGGACGGCCGGATCTCGGTAAAAATCGCCGGCCACGCGGTGGATATCCGCATGTCCACCATCCCCTCGGCCCATGGCGAG
>JAOUDU010000373.1 GCA_029859085.1 Gammaproteobacteria bacterium
GAATGTATGAAGCAGGTGTCCGAGCCCTACGATTCCTACAAGCGTGAGCGGGACGAACTGAAAAAGGAAAAATGAGCCATGGCAGAACGATTCCCCGCGCTGCAGGACCAGCACATCCGGTTTATCCGGGAGCAGCACCTGTTTTTTGTCGGCACCGCCGGCGCCGAGGGCTATATCAACGTCTCGCCCAAGGGGATGGATACCTTCAGGGTCACCGGCCCCTCGGAGGTGGTCTGGCTCAACCTCACCGGCAGCGGCAATGAGAGCGCCGCGCACGTGGCGGAAAATGGCCGCATGACGATCATGTTCTGTTCCTTCGGCAAGCAACCCCTGATCATGCGCCTCTATGGCCGGGCCCGGGTGGTGCATCCCAGGGACAGTGACTGGCCGGCGCTGCTGGGCCTGTTTCCCGCGGATGTGGGCGCGCGCCAGATCTTCCGGCTCAGCCTCGAACTGGTGCAGACCTCCTGCGGTTACGCGGTGCCCCGCTACGAGCTGAAAGGCGAGCGCCCGACGCTTGCCAAGTGGGCCCAGAACAAAGGTATTGAGGGTATTGCGCAGTACTGGCATGACAAAAACACCGTGAGCCTCGATGGCAAACCCACCGGCATATTCGACGCCGGCGAGTAGCCGGCCCCCAAACTCTTCATGCAAAGGATGTGATATGAGCGATATACCGCCGTGCCCCGAATGCAAATCGCCTTATGGCTACGACGACGGGGCCATGTTCGTCTGCCCCGAGTGCGGCCACGAGTGGGCGAAAGATGCCGCCGCGGCCTCCGCGGATGAGGGTCACGTGACCAGGGATGCCAACGGCAATCTGCTGCAGGACGGCGACACGGTCACCGTTATCAAGGATCTCAAGGTCAAGGGCACGTCGCTGGTGGTCAAGGTGGGCACCCGGGTGAAGAATATCCGCCTGGTCGAGGGCGATCACGATATCGACTGCAAGATCGACGGTATCGGGGCCATGAAGCTGAAATCGGAATTTGTCAAAAAGGCCTGAGCGCCTGCACCTACTGCGCCCGGCGCGGAGCATATTATGAGTATTGAAAAGGCATATAACTACCGGTCGGTGAACGAGCGTGTGGCGACCGCAGGTCGGGTGGAGCCCCAGCAGCTGGCGCAACTGGGCAGTGAGGGTTTCGAGGTTGTCATCAACCTGCTGCCGGAGTCCAGCCCGTACGCCGTGGCGGGCGAACGGCAGTCCGTCGAGGACCAGGGTATCGAATACCTCTACCTGCCAGTGGATTTCGCCGCCCCGACGCTGGAGGACTACGGGCAATTCCGGCAGCTGATGCAGCGGGCGGGCGAGCGCAAGCTGCTGATCCACTGCGCCGCCAATTACCGGGTCAGCGCCTTTTACTCGCGCTATGCCATCGAGACCGGCCGCTGGTCCCCGGCGCAGGCGGACGAGTTCCTGTTATCGGTCTGGCAACCCGAAGAACACCCGCCCTGGACACAATGGCTGGAGCAGGTGCAGACGACTTATTTACCGTGAGGTGCTATCCATGACTACCGCGAAACGGTTGCTGGTTGCCGCACTCGGGTTGGCCCTGCTGCTGGCGGCGGGCCTCGCCTGGTTGTTGCTGTTTTACAAGTCACCGCCGGTGGATCCGGCCTGGGCGCTGGAAGGCAGTTCCGACATCCCGGCGGGGGCGGTTACGGTGCGTTTTACAGGCACCTCAACGCTGTTGTTCAGCGATGGTGAGACCAGCTGGATGGTGGACGGCTGGTTCAGTCGCCCCGGGCCTCTGAAGCTGCTGTTTGGCAGGATCGCCCCAGACATGGACGCGATAGGTCGCGGCCTGGCTGCCAACAAGGTCTCTACCCTGGCGGCGGTATTCCCCATGCACTCCCACTACGACCATGCGATGGACTCGCCCGAGGTCGCGCGGCGTACCGGAGCGGTGCTGATGGGATCGGAGTCCACCGCGAACATCGGCCGCGGCTGGGGCCTGCCCGACTCGCAGATCCAGGTGGTGGCGGACCGCGCCCCGTTCCAGCTTGGCAAGTTTGTGATCACGCCTATCGTCTCCCGACATTTTGAGTTCCCGGATCCCGCGCTGCGCGAGCGTACCCTGGGTGATCCGCTGATCACCGCGCCGCTGGTGCCGCCTGTCTCCGTCTACGATTACAAGCTGGGTATACCCTATGTCCTGTATGTCACTCATCCCAGAGGTAGCTGGCTGATTGTTGGCAGCGCCGGTTTCCTGGAGGGCGCACTCGAGGGTATTCGCGCGGATACGGTGTTCCTCGGTGTCGGCGGCCTGGGCTCACAGACCGATGCCTACCGGGAGAGCTTCTGGCGGGAGACCATTGGCAGGGTTCAGCCGGGTCGGGTTATCCCCATCCACTACGACAGCTTGACGGCGCCCGCCGAGGGCCCGTTCCGGGGCCCGGTCAATGCCGAGGCCTTCCTGGCCGGTGGCCTGGAGAATACCCGCCTCTTCCTGGAGCGCAAGCAGGCGGAAAATCCCGGCCTGCAGTTCAATACCCTGCCCCGGTTCGACGAGGTGGTGTTGTTCAGATAGCGCCGGCTCAGGCGAAAATGCCGTGGATATACCAGCGGCGGGCCAGCCGGTCATGAAATACCCAGTAGTGCTGGCCGCTGCGGTCCCCGGCGACGTAGTAGTCCCGGCTCACCGCATCCTGCCACCAGTTGTCCTCGATCCGCTCCGGCCCGTACAGCAGGGCCAGCGCCCCGTGCCAGTACAGTTGCCCGCCCGATGATTGCCGCAGTGGCTGCGGCTCTGGCATCAGCCAGAACGGGCGCTGGGCGCAGGGGCGGCCGCTGCCGGGTTCGCCGCCGGGCCGGTCGCTGCCCACGTGCACGGCGAATTCCGGCAGGTGCTCGTCCCGGCAGCCCACCTTCTCGATGGCCTGCAACCCCAGCCGGCTGCGCAGCCGGTCCAGCAGGTGGGCCAGCGGCTCCCGCTGTTTGCCCGGGTGGAACAGGTCAATATTCTCCGGCTGCCCCGGGCGCAAGTTGCGGCAGGTGAGGGCCAGTCCCTCAACCCCGGTGGCCAGTTGCAGCCGTTCGAAACAGATGCCGGTGAGCTGGTGCCAGTTTTTCCAGTCGCTGTGGCTGCTGGTGCTGCGCACGTTCACCTCCCGCAAGCTGCGGTCGATGCCGATCAGTTGCCAGCAGATCTCGGCGGTCTGCAGCTGGGCGCTGCGCAGGAAGGCGCACAGGGACTGCAGCAGCAATTGTATCGCCGGCAGCAACTCCGCGTTGGCTTTCACCTCGTAGCCAAACCAGTATTCGTCGCTGAAGCTTGCCGGGGGCCGGTAATCCGCCTGCCGGTCCTCCCGCTGGCCCAGCAACTGTTGCAGGAACTGGGTGAACTCCCTGCCGCAGCGCCGGCCCAGGGCGGCCGGAGGCAGCGCCAGGACGTCGCCCAGGGTATGCAGGCCCGCCCGGCGCAGCGAGTCGACGGCAGTGGGAAAAGGATCCAGCAGGCGCAGGGGCAGGGGGGCGAGCCGGTCAGGCAGGGGCCGGGTGATGGCCAGCGCCTCATCGGTCGGGGCATAGGATAGCAGCCAGGCGGCTTTTGGGGTCGGGGCCAGACCGTAATGCACACTGTAGCCGCGGCTGCGGATGCCGCCGGCGACCTCCGCCAGCAGGCTGTCAAGGCCCCGGAACAGGTTCAGGCAGCTGCCGATTTCCAGTTGCAGGCAGTCCTGGCGCCAGCTGAACAGGCCGGGTGTGATGCCGTAGGCCCAGCAGCACAGCTGTTGCAGGCAGCGCTGCTCCAGCTCCTCATCCCGCTCCAGCAGTAGCGGCGCCTCGCTGTCAGCCAGGGCATGCACCGTCGCGGCACTCATGCCCTCCCGGATGCCGAGGGCAGCGGCGCAGTCATTGGCGCGCACCACCCGCTGCCCGGCCAGTACCACCACCGGCTGCTCCTCGGAGCGGTTCAGGCACTGCAGGGGCAGCTGGCTGAACCGCAGGCACAGCCACAGGCTCACCGGCTGTACCCGGGGCGGTGAG
>JAOUDU010000374.1 GCA_029859085.1 Gammaproteobacteria bacterium
GCCACAGTCCCTTGAAGCGCCCGGAGAAGGAGTCGTCGCCGCCTACGTCATCGCCGTTGCCCTTGCCGGTCGCGCCGATGTAGGGGCTGAGGGGGTCAAAGGGAGTCACCGGACCGTAGGAGGCGCCATTTTCATAGAACCCGTCGGACTTGATATACGCACCGGCGGCCCGGAGAGCCAGGGTATCAGTGCCGTAGTTGCCTGCAAAACGGCCCTCGTAGCGGCCGTACTCCTCCACCTTGCCCTGCAGCTCGAGGGTGGTTTCGTTCAAGCGCGGGCGCTTGGTCTTGACGTTGATCACACCGCCGGTGGTGTTCTTGCCGAACAGGGTACCCTGGGGGCCGCGCAACACCTCTATCTGCTCGATATCGAACATCTCCATGTTCTGGGTCTGCACCGAGGGCAGCACGAAGTCATCCACGGTGACGCCAACCTGTGCATCCTGGTAGACGATGATGGAGGTGGTACCGACACCGCGGATAGCGAACGCGGCGGCCTTGAAACCAGGCTGTTTGCCGGCGCTGAAGTTCGGCACCTGGGCCGAGATATCACCCAGGTCGCGGGGGACCAGTTCCTCGATGTCACGGCTGGTTAATGCAGTCACTGCGATAGGGGTCGTCTGGATATTGGTTTCGGTCCGCCGGGTGGCGGTCACCAGCGTTTCCTCGAGGGCCGCAAATACAGGCGGTGCCTGCAGACCGGCAACTGAAGCAGTCACCAGCGCGATTGCGCTCGCCATTTTCTTTACCTGCACGGGGACACCGGACTCCCGGCGTGAGACAGTCGTGTTTTGCATCTGGGTGAGCTCCTGTAACGTTTTTATATTATTGGCGCGTAATCCCTGCAGGATTCGCACCCGACCTACCTTACCAGCTTTTCTTTTTTTTACATGCCTCCACGATACGACAAAATACCGCTGTAGCCACCTGTATATCCAGCAACTGCGTTTTGAATATTATTCAAGATTGTACCGGATACTTGTCTTTGTCAAGTAAATATTTGGCGCGCAGGGAAACACCGAATCACCGCCCTCACCGGCCAGGCAAACAGCGCCCGCAGTGACTGCCCGCGCAGTTCCCGCGCCTATCGCACATTCACCGGGCGCCCCGCCCAGGGCGTGACGATATCGCCATAGGGCGCCCGGAACCCCGCCGGCAATTCCTCGGTCATATCCAGGGTGGCGGCCAGCCGTCCCATGCCGACATACAGCGCGAGGTGCAACAACAGTTCCATCGTCTGCGCCTCGCTGAAATGTTCGCGCAGGGCCGCAAAACGCTCGTCCGTAATCGACAGGTGGTCCGTCGCGAAGCGGTCGGCCAGGTCGAGCGCAACGCGCTCACTCTCCGTCAGCCCGGCTGCTTCCCGCGGCTGCTCCAGGGAGCACACCAGCTGCTCAGTCACGTCGGCAGCGGCACTGGAATACCTGATGGCCATGCAGCTGCGACACTGGTTGTGAAAGGCGACCCGCAGCCTCACCAGCTCGATCAACCGCTCCGGCAGCGTTCGGTTCATCGCTATCGCGGCGCCGAAACCGATAGCCCCTTTGGCCATTTCCGGGCAGTGGGCAAGCATCCGCGTAATACCCTGTTCGATGTCGGTTGCGGTATCGCCGCCGGTCATCGCGACCAGCTCCGGATCCCACTGTTCCACAGGTATTTTACTGATACGACTCATGGCATCGTCCTCTCATTGGTAACGGCTGTTTGGCAGCGGCTGTGCAACCGGTGCAGACCCGAGCGTCGTTACCGCAGTGAACGGCATAGTGGCCGACGTCAGTTCCCGCCCAGTTGCAGGGTGAAACGCGCCAGGGCCCGCTTCTGCTCCCTGCTCTTCATGACGGTGGCGGTAACGGCCACCTCCACTCCCAGCCCGCGTATTTCCGGCGCCAGTGTAGCGTCACTTTCGTCGATAACGAAACAGTCCATCAGACCCGGGTAGCGCTGGCAGTAGTGCCGCGCCACGTCCAGGGCCGAAACGCCCATTCCCAGTTCCGCCATCATCTTGGCTGCGGGGCCCTTGAGGGCCAGCCCCGCCACGATCGGGGACACCACCACCACCGGGGCCGGGCTCTCCCGCAGGGCCAGCCACATGCCCGACAGCTGCAGGATGGGGTCGACGCTCACGAAGGGATTGGACGGACACACCAGCACCGCGCCGAATGTCTTGCGCTGGAGCAACTGCATCACCTCCCGGTTGGGGTGGGCGGCTGAGATCCCGTCGAAACTGAATCCCGTCACCACTGGCTCGCAGCGGTCCCGGACGAAGTAGTGCTGGAACGGGAGGTCGCCCCCGGTGGTGTGCACCATCGTGCGCACCGGGTCATCCGTCATCGGGTGAATGTGGCTGGCAATACCCAGCCTTGCGGCCAGGACCGCGGTCAGCGCGCTGAGGCGCATACCGGACTTCAGCTGCTGCGTGCGCCACAGGTGGGTGGCCAGGTCGCGGTCGCCCAGCCTGAACCAGGTGTCGCCGCCAAGCTCTTCCAGGGCGGCCATGGCCTGCCAGGTTTCCCCTTCCAGGCCCCAGCCCTGCGCCTCGTTTGCGCGCCCGGACAGGGTGTACAGCAGGGTATCGATGTCCGGGCAGATATCCAGCCCGAGATGCCGGAAGTCGTCAGCGGTATTGGCCAGCACGTGCAACTGGCCCGGCGGCAGCACATCCGCAAGGCCCAGGGCCAGTTTCGCCCCGCCGACGCCACCGGACAGGGCCAGCACGGGCTGCGTCCCCGGGACCATCAGCGAAACAGGTCCAGGGCACGGTCGCGGATAAGCCGGCCGGAGCCCTCCTCGGAAGGGTTCAGCCCCGCGCCCCGGGCCAGTACGACCGGCAACCCCTGGGTGGACTGCCCCATCAGCAGCGATGCCGCCGCCGCCAGTTCGTCCGCGACAGCCGGTTCGGTCACCTGCAGGATATTGCCGAACATGTCCCGCTCGCCGATCTGGTTGCGCACCGGGTCGAGGCCGGCGGTGCCGATGGCGATTCCCACCGTGCCGTGGCGCCAGGCTCGACCGGCGCTGTCGTTGATGATGACCTGCGGCGCGATGCCGGTGCGCTCCGCCAGTTCCGCGCGCAGCGCCCGGGCCGAGGCATCCGGGTCCCGCGGCAACAGCAAGACCCGGGGGTCCTCCAGGCTGTTGGCGATATTGGAGCGGTCGATGCCGGCATTGGCGTGGACGTAGCCCAGGCGGTGCTCGACTATGATCACCCCGGGGCGGACCCGGATCACCTCACGGCTCTCGCCCAGCATCACCTCGACCTGGCGCGGGTCCTTTTCCGCCCGCTGCGCCAGGGCGATAGCCTCGGGACCGGGCTCGATGTCGGCGAGGCGCACGTAGCGCCCCTCCGCCTTGGAGACGATTTTCTGGGCGATGACCAGCACATCGCCGCGCTGCAGTTGCAGCTCGTTATGGTGCAGGGAGTCGGCAATCAGCTTCCCGAGTTCATCTCCCGGCTCGACCAGGGGAAAGCCCTCGAGGGCGATCAACTCCAGCCGGGCCGCCATCAGGCATCGCCCAGGCCACTGATCTTGATGCCGGCATGGCAGCCGTACTGCTTGTTGATGGAAATCAGCACGGAGGTCAGCGCCTCCGCGGCGGCGGCGTTGTTGATCATGCCGGCATGGAAACCGCGCATACCCGCCGCCTCAACCAGCGCGATGACCTGCTCCCGCGCCTCCTTCTTGTTGCCGCTGACCAGCACGTCGCACTCCACACCCTTGCCCTCCTGCAGGTGCGCCGCGGCCACATTCTGGAATGCCGAGACCACCGCGACCTCCTCCCCCAGCAACTCCTGGGCGATCTGGCCGGCACTGCCCTGGGGGGGCAGCTGCACCCTCGCCACCCTCGGCGGCACCAGGGGCACCGTCACGTCGATCAGGATCTTGCCCTGCAGCGCGCCCCGCACCGATTCAAGGGTACTGACCTGGTGGCTGAAGGGCACGGTCAGGGTGACGATGTCGGCGGCCTCGGCGGCATCGGGATTGGCCATCGCC
>JAOUDU010000375.1 GCA_029859085.1 Gammaproteobacteria bacterium
CGCCAATCGGGTTGGAGGACAGCACGCCGCCGGAACAGTTCCAGGGAATATCCCCGCCTTCATCCAGCGAAGTGGCGCCGGACATGGTGAGTTTCCAGCCCTCCCCCTCGGGGGCAAACCCCAGGTTCTCCAGCCACATGGGCTCGTACCAGCTGAACGGCACATACACCTCCGCGCAGTCCAGGTCCCTGCGCGGGTCGGTAATACCGGCCTGGCGGTAGACGTCGGCGGCACAATCCCGGCCGGCCTGGGGACTCACCTCCTCCCTGCCGGCGTACATGGTGGGCTCCGAGCGCATGGCCACCCCGCGGATCCAGGCGGGCGGCTTGGGTGACTCCCCCACCAGTTCCTCCGCGGCAATCACCATCGCGCAGGCGCCGTCCGAGGAGGGGCAGGCTTCGAGGAACCGGATCGGGTCCCACAACATCATCGAGTCTTCCACTTCCTGCATCGTGATGTTCGGCAGTTGCAGGTGCGCCAGTGGATTGCGCGCCCCGTGCCGGCGATCCTTCACGGCCACCTTGATGCCCACGTCATAGGGTGCGCCGGAGCGGCGCATGTACTCGCGGATGATCGGGGCGAAATAGCCGCCGGCGCCGGCGTTGAGATGCACCGAGAAGGGCTGGGGCGTGGACAGGGCCCACATCGCATTGGACTCCGACTGCTTCTCGAAGGTGACCGTCAGCACCCGGCGGAACATCCCGCTCTGCACATGGGACGCGGCCACCAGCGCGGTGGAGCCCCCCACCGAGCCCGCGGTATGCACCCTGAGCATGGGCTTGCCATTGCAGCCCAGGGCGTCGGTGAGGTAGATCTCGGGCATGATCACGCCCTCGAACATATCCGGCGCCTTGCCGATGATCACCGCCTCGATGTCGTCCCAGCCCAGGCCCGCATCCTGCAGCGCGTTGAGGGCCGCCTCGCGCACCAGTCCGGCAATCGAGACATCGCCGCGCCGGGTCTTGTAATGGGTCTGGCCGATGCCGACCACTGCTGCCAGTTTAGCCATCAGGCGCTCTCCAGTACTGCTACCAGGTTGTGTTGCAGGCAGGGCCCCGAGGTGGCGTGGGCCACTCCCCGGGCAATCTCGCCGGACACGATGCGGCGGAATACCTCGCCGATACGGGACAGCCCGGAGGCCATCATCAGGTTGCCCGCCAGCACCCCGCCGCTGGGGTTGACCACTGTGTCATCCCCCAGCGCCAGCGCGCGGCTGAGGATTATTTCCTGGTGGCTGAACGGGGCATAGAGTTCGGCGACCTGCACCGGGCCGCGCTTAACGCCGGCCCCTTCCGCCGCCAGGCGGGTTGACACGGAATCGGTCAGGTCCCGCATCCCGAGGTTGTGGGTTTCGATGCGGTGGTCGATACCGCTGATGCGGGCGTAGGGCAAACCCCACTCGCGGGCCTTGTCCACCGTGCAGATAATCATCGCCGCGGCACCGTCCGCCACCGGCGCGCAATCGGACATGCGCAGCGGCGCTACGAATGTGTCCGCCGCCAGCAACTCCTCCACCGATACCTCCCCGCTCAGCTGGGCGTGGGGATTGCCCAGCGCATGCCTGCGCGAGCGTGCCACCACCTCAGCCATCGCCCGCTCGGTCGCCAGTCCCTTTTCCAGCAGCAGGCGCGCCTGCATCGCCGCGAGGGAAACGCTGTCGACCCACAGTGGCGCCAGGTAGTAGGGATCGAGCTGCTGGGAAAGCACAATCGGCAGTTCGCCCGAGGAGGCCTTGGCAAACCCGTAGACCAGCGCCGAGTCGGCGTGACCCATGCGGATTTTCAGGATGGACTCATACAGCGCCCAGGCCGCATCCATTTCCACATGGGATTCCTTGATCGGGGGCACAGCGCCCAGCGCGTCCACCCCCGCCACGAAGGCGAACGCTGCGCCCTGCAGGTAATCGCAGCTGCCGGAGCAGACGAAGTCGACGTCCTGGGCATTATTGAGGCCCACCTGGCCGAACACCGCCCGCAACTGGGGCATGATCAGCTCGACTTCATTGGCGGCCCCGGCCTGTGCCAGGCAATCGGACTGGCTGAAAGCCACTACAGCAATCTCTTTCATCGCCTCAACCCTCCCGGCCGCTGATGGGGAGCTTGCCGATCATGTCCACGGGCACGTCGGGCTCATCGATCGGCCTGAAATACCGGATATTGTCCATCGCGTAGGTCCACTCGGCTTGCGGTTTCCATACAGCCTGCACCCGCTGGCCGATGCGCACCTGGCTGTTCTCACATTCACTCATCAGGTGGATGAAGGAAATATTGGCCCCATCCAGCACCAGGTTGGCGATCACAAACGGCGGCTTGATGGGGTTGTTGGGGATGGGGATGGCGACCACCGTGAAGGATTGCACCGTCCCCTTGTCGGGCAGTACCACCTCCTCCTCGGTAGCCACGCCGCACGCGGGGCATGAACCCCGGGGCGGGATGTAGACATTGGCGCAGCGCGGGCAGCGCTGGCCGGTCAGCACCCCTTCCTTGACCCGCGCCAGGAAACGGGCAGGTGCCCGCCCCGCGGTGAAATTGTAGTGCAGGTAGATCGGTGTCTCGACCCGGGTGACTGCCTCTTCCTCGCCTTGCGCGGCGTCCTGCTGCACTGGCCTGCTGTCCGGGGCCTTTGCCCCCGCCAGTTCAAAACAGCGGATATCGGTGATAAAGCCGCGAGTTTCGTCCGCCCAGGCGGCCTGCACCCGCGCGCCGGTGGCAAGATCCTGCTCGGCCGCGGCGGCCACGCAGTGAATCATCGGCACATCGGCACCATCGAGCTGGATCATCGCCCAGGCAAAGGGTTGCTGCAGCGGGTGAGCGGCGCGGGGCTGCCTCACCCAGCACCAGCTGACAATTGTGCCCTGCTGGCCCACCTCTACAAACTCGGTGAGGGCCTCGGCGGTATTCGGGTCGTACTCCATCGGCGGCACGACGACCCTGCCGTCGCTGGTGCGGATACCCAGAATGCGCCGCTCACGCAGGCCGGTGAGAAACCTGCCCACCACGGGACCGGTCGAACGTGTATAGGTGAAGCCGAGCTCGAAGGCCTGGCTGAGAACGTTTGGCTGCGCCATGCTGTCTGGTTTCCTCGCCTGCAGCGCCTGGGCCCGGGCGGGGCCGGGGAAGCGCGGCAAACCTGCATTGGTTTGAGAGTTTACGGGTAGCGCGAAGAGTATCGACCACTGGCGGGCATCCCTCAATGACCCAATACAACACAGGGCAGTGACATTTCTGATCAGGCGCGGACCTGCCCGGCCCTCCCGGGTCGGGCCTTCGCCGGGTGAGGTTCCCTTACTTGAACCAGTTGCCCGGCAATCGCCCCGCGCTGCTGTGGCGGCGGGAAAAATGATTGATAATGGCGGGCCAGCGCAGCCCGACCGGGCGCGCCAACAGCCAGTTGGAACAGCAGGAGCAGACAATGACAGTCGCCGCCATCGGATATTTGCGAATTCAATGCAGCAACAGTGCAGCCCTGATGGACTTTGCCACCGGGGTACTGGGCCTGATGGACGCGGCCGGGGAGGACGGCCAGGGAACGCGCTTCCTGCGCATGGACCGGCATCCCTTTCGTTTCATGCTGGAAAGCGGTGAGCAGGACCGGCTGCTCGCCATCGGCCTCGAAGCGCGCGATAGGCGCCAGTGGCAGGCCACCTGCGACAGGCTGGCGGCGGCGGGGCACGAGCTCAGCACCGGTTCCGAGCCAGAGGCCGCCCGTCGCGGTGTCAGTGGTTTCGTCTCGGTGCAGGACCCCTCGGGTAATACGGTGGAGCTTTATCACGGGCGCAAGCTCGACTACCGCCCGTTAAATTCACCCGCGGGCGTCCCGGGCTTCGTGACAGGCTGCGCCGATGGCACTGACATGGGTTTCGGGCACGCGGTGATCCCCGCGCCGCAGATCGCAGAGACAACCGCGTTCTACACGGACCTGATCGGGCTGGGTGTATCCGATACCCTGCACCTGCAGACTCCCCCGTCCCGGGTGGTTTTCATGCA
>JAOUDU010000376.1 GCA_029859085.1 Gammaproteobacteria bacterium
CGCGTAGCTGTCATCGTCCGACATTTCGTTGCCGCGCAGGTAGTCGAACACCTCGACAAAATTGGCGCCCTCCTCGGCCAGGGTAACGGCGCGGACCCGATTGATCAGCCTGTAAAGCCGCGACGGGCTCGAGCGCATGGTCAGTATTTCCGTCAGCACGGCCAGGCCCTCCTGGGTCGTGGTGGCAGACGGCGGCCCCTTGCCCAGGAAGGTACACCAGGGCTGGGCCATACCATTGAGGGTAGTGCCAAGATGCACCCAGCCCTCGTGTACCTCCAGTACATCGATGTCCAGGGCATTGAACATCGCGTCGCTGCGGATTTTCAGGTAATCGGAGCCGGCCGCGGCATCTGCTGTCATCTGGTCGTTCAGCAGCACCCGTATGCCCGCGTCGGGAAATGCGTTGAGCAGACGTGCATTGAGCATTTCCACGGCCTGCTCGGCGGTGATGTCCTTCTGGGTTTCGGCCATGGACTGGTTCTTGAGCAGGTTGATCAGGGTCGACTCCATCGTGGTGCCCAGGTCCGCCAGGGTTGGGTCACCGGCATGAAACACGTCGGAGGCGGAGCCATACAACTCCTCCGAGTAGACACCGAAATCGGGTGTGCCGCGGGCTTCGAGCATGCGCACGACGGTCTGGTACTCGCGGCAGATGCGCCGCATGATTGTTGCCAGCGGGTTCAGTTGCCCCAGCTTGCGGGCGATATCCCTGTCTATCTGGTGGAAGACATTGCGCACCGAGGCCGGGTCGAACTCCAGCGGGTTTTTACTCTGGTAGTATGCCGCATCGACCTCGGGCAGTTGCTTGCAGTCGCTGGCAAAAAATTCACCGCGCACAGCGTTGCACCACTTGATGCCGTCGAGAATCCTTATCGGCCGCTGGGCCTCGACGATACGGTCTGACAGCTCCCGCACCAGTTCCAGGTATTTGGTATTGTTCTCAGACACCGGCATCACCCATCGCTAGTTCTCCGACTGTTCGACCAAACCGACAACATCAGCCCCTGCGCAGGATCACTGCCGTGCGCAGCCTGCTGGCCCCGAATAAACTCATCGAGGCAAAATCGGCGCGGGCGATAGGCACATGCTGGCATTCAATCGAGTCCCGATTTTCATCGGCGATGGTCAGGTGGGGGCCGATTTCCAGGTCAGGGTCGTGGAAATACAGGCACTGCTCATCGTACCCGCTGAGCACCACCCAGTGCGGTGCCTTGCGGTTGTCCAGGCGGTAGCTGGAAATCATTATCAGCACATTGTCGCCCCGGGCATAGCAGTCGGCCAGTTTGCGCTGGTCGATATCCGCATACCGCACCGGCAGCTTCTGCTTCTTCGCCTGGGCGATAAAGGACTCGTGCACCAGGCTTATCACCCGTTTCTTGTTGGGATCGCGCACGCCCTCGACAAACAGGGGGCCCTTCCTGCTGACCCAGACCTCGGCTTTGAACCCGCGGACCGCCGCCGCCAGGGCCAGCCCCACGGGATGACAGCCCCCGTGGCCCGAGGTCATGAAGATAGTGGTTGCCTCCCGCCAGATCTCGACTTCTTCAAGGGGACTGGGGGAATAGGCGGGGTCGAGCCCGTTCATCGCCATCATCAGTGCTGCGGGGCCACAGGTGAAGGGCGTGGTCTGGGAAATCCACGGAATGGTCCGGTTCTGGTTGGCAGGCTTCAGGCGGTGGACGCATTTCTCCATCCGCAGGGCATCGCTGTGATCCTCGTAGTAGTCACGGTACATGCCGAACTGGGTGTATCCCAGCTTCCGGTAGAGCTTGATCGCCGCATCGTTGTTACCGGCTACTTCCAGGCGCATATAGAGCGCCCCCGCATCCCTGACAGCCTGTTCGGCGAGCTCTATAAGCGTGGAGGCGACTCCCTGCCCCCGGCAGGCCGGGTCGACAGCCAGCGAATACAGGCGCGCCAGGCGGGTTCCGCGCCGCAGGATGACCAGTATGTAGCCACACAGCCCGCCATTTCCCTCACTGGCCAGGAAAACACAGCCGGGGTGTTTCAGCCAGCGCCTGAATGCGCGCCGGCTCAGCCTGTCACCCCGGAAAGCCAGGGCCTCCAGTCGCAACAACTCGTCGATATCCGCCGCGACGGCCTTGCGGACGATGCTCATTCGGTGCTCCTGGGTCTGGTGGGCGGGGAATCCCCCACCCGCGCCGGCATGCTGCGACCAGGATATTGGTTATTACACAGGGAGTTCATTGCTGCTCTGTCCTTAACCAGTGAAATATATCCCGACCCGCAATTGACTACCAGCCAATGCTGTAAAATACTTGCGACTTATCCCCCGCACACCAAGGCTTGGAGCCAGGACGTTTAGATGTCACAGACGCTTATCGTGGTCCACAGCCTGAAGGACTGGACACCCTACTTCCCCAGCGACCAGGTAATCGCATTCAGTGACTACATGAACGGGAAGCACCTGCGCACCGCGCCCCGCACCCGCATCATAAACCTTTGCCGCAATTTTGATTATCTGTCGGAGGGCTATTACTGCTCGCTGCTGGCAGAGGCTCGCGGCCACAATGTCATGCCTTCGGTTCGCACCCTGAACGACCTGAGCAAGCGCGCGCTCTATCGCATCCATATCGACGACTTCGGCGAGGCGGTATACAAGTCCCTGCAGGAGGCCGACCCGGCCGAGCCGATAATCCTGCACAGCTACTTCGGGGCAACCGAGGACAGCCGCTACCACGACCTGTCGGAAAAACTGTTCGAAACCTTCCCATGCCCGATCCTCGAGATCACCCTGCGCTGCCGTAAACGCTGGGAGATCTCCAGCCTCAAGGCCCGGTCGCCGAAACAACTGAATGAGGAACAGGCGGGCCATTTCGCCGACGCTCTCAACATCTTCAGCAGGAAGGTCTGGCGCAAACGCAAAAAACAGAAAGCCGCCCGCTACGACCTTGCCATCCTGTGCGATCCGGATGAAGCCATGCCGCCGTCGGACAAGGGCGCCCTGAAACGATTTATCCGGGCGGGCAAGGAGGTGGGCATCGACTGCGAACTCATCCGCCAGCGCGATTACCTGCGGCTGCCGGAATACGACGGGCTGTTTATTCGCACCACCACCAACATCGACCACTATACCTACCGCTTCGCCAAGAAAGCCGAAAATGAGGGCCTGGTGACGATCGATGACAGCAGCTCGATCCTGCGTTGCACCAATAAGATATACCTGGCGGACCTGTTCAGGATCCACAAGGTGTCCGCACCCCGCACAGTGGTTCTGTACAAGGACCAGCCAACCCAGCTGCTCGAGCTGGAGCAATCCCTGGGCTTCCCGATCGTGGTCAAAATTCCCGACGGGGCCTTCTCGAAGGGCGTTGAAAAGGCCAAAGACCCGGCGGAGCTGGCTGAAATCTGCAAGAAACTGTTCCGGCACTCAACCCTGTTACTGGCCCAGGAATTCCTCTACACGGAATTCGACTGGCGCATAGGGGTACTGGATAACCAGCCGCTCTATGCCTGCAGGTACTTCATGGTTAAAGACCACTGGCAGATCTACCGCCACGGCAACCGCACCGACTCGGGTGGTTTTGAAACCCTGCCGATAGCCGATGTACCGCATTCAGTGGTGGAAACCGCCCTCAAGGCGACCAAGCCTATCGGTGACAGCCTGTACGGTGTGGACCTGAAAGAACGGGACGGCAAGGGCTGCGTGATCGAGGTCAACGACAACCCCAACGTGGACAAGGGTGTGGAAGACAAATACCTCGGTATGGACCTCTACCGCCGCTTCATGAGTACCATGCTTAAGCGCATGGAAGCCCGTCGGGGGCATTAGAGGCTCAGGACCTTCTCGCCGCGGGAGATGCCGGCGACGCCGGAGCGCACTACCTCGAGAATGTCGACACCGGCCATGGCCGCCACGAAGGAATCCAGCTTGTCGCTGGTGCCTGCCAGCTGGATCGTATAGACATTGGGTCCGACATCCACGATCTGGCCGCGGAAAATATCCGTGGTTCGC
>JAOUDU010000377.1 GCA_029859085.1 Gammaproteobacteria bacterium
ATGCGGGATCGCGAGCAGGCGGACACCGGCCTTTTTTTCGGACTGTTCCATCCAGTCCCAGAGTTTCTCGGGATCCTCCGTATCGTAGGTGGAGATCGGCACAATTTTATCGGCCGTATCCTTGTCCCCGCGGAATATCACATTGCGGTGCAGGTTCACGCCATTCGGACCGGATGTCCACTCGAAGCCAATCAGCGCCGTAAACAAGCCGGGGCTATTGTTCTTCTCTGCGGCCTCGGTCGCCATCGACCACATGCTCTTGCCAAAATTTGTTCCGGCGAGGGGGTCTTCACCTGTTTGCGACTGGAGCTCCCAGAACTCATAACCGGCGAATTTGCTCTCAATGGTGCCTGGCGCCATGATCTCCGAGATCTTTCGCCCGAAATCTGTGGCGAGCAGCTCCGGGTCGCGACTGGCGACCGCGGTTGGCAACCCGAGATTCTCCGCGTGGTCCGAGACCACCAGGAAGTCGAGCGGCCGCGCCAGCCGAACCGGCAATCCGGTGGAAGAAATCACTTTCTCGCCCCGCGCGAAACGAAAGGCATCGTCCGGCGTCAGCGTCGCACCGATAAGACCCGCGTCAGGCGAAAATGCGGTGTGCAGGTGGGTATCGCCAAAGAACACCTGGTCGGGGAAATTCTGCTCGGGATACGGCGAGTACACAGCATTCGCGGGCGGCATGACCCCGGGCGTATCCTGCGCAACTGCCAGACAGGCAAGCCCGCAACAAACGGCGGCGGATGCTGTTAAAACCAGTTTCATCGGTATGTCCTCGGTTTTCAGGTTACAAGACCAGCAGAGTCGCGTTGCAAACAGCCCGGTGAGCCAACCCTGATTTTTCTGGCAAGACTATACAACAGCGGCGGGGGTTCTCAGCGCCCGGGAGGAACCCTTGCCAAGGGCTTTCATCATTATCGTCACTGCGGTTATGTTGGTATCCAGCGGTGTTATACGGTCGCTGAGCACGAGCCGGACCGAACCTGACCAGGGGTCCGGAGCCCCGGGGAGAAAAACCAGGCTTTTCTCCTCATCGAGCTTTTCGACTTCAAATCCCATCTGCCAGTAATCGTCAAACTGGATAAGGACCGGCACCATATTCCCCGCATCCTCCACACTCAACATGGTGCCGGCTTTCATTTTCATTAATGCATAGGCCGGAATCTTATCGAGTATGTTGGCTTCGAGAGACTGCACCACCCGCCCTGCGATGGCGGTTCTGGCGGCCAGCCCGGCCAGGAAACATACAAAGACCAGGATTAACAGCGCCACGATATGAACGATGGCCAGATCGCCAATCGATGAAACCGGGAATACCGCCGCGATCGGCGCGGCCAAACTGGCGACAATAGTCAGTGCCTGGTCAAGCACTGCGATGAAAAGCACGATGGGCACCAGGAAAATGATACCCCCGAGGCAGGTTGTCTTTAGCAACGTCAGCATGTCAAACTCCCCGAAACTAACAGAAATTCAAGGCCGGGAGATGCTCCCATGCCCTGCGCTCAGCACTCCCCCGTGATCATTGGGCTACGCACTGCAAACCGCGGGTAATCCATACTCGACACGGATTTCCCGCAACTGCCTTAGCAGCTCGGCAGTCTGGGCCTGTGCATCGGCCTCCGTCTTCACGTCGCGATCCACTGCGAGCAGCCTGGGATAAAGGGCGCTGGCCGCCTCGGTACGGTTCCTGTCCGCCTCGGTCAACACCTCGACCCAGACACCCGCCATGACAAAATCCTTTTTGCCTGACCTCGCGGCCTCCCTGGCATTCGCCAGGGCAATCTCGTGCTTGCACTCGCCGAGCGCTACCAGGCCATTAAAGGCATCTGTACCGATTTCCTCGCGAAATTTCCTGATTTCCGCGTCCTGCCGGGCCTGCTTCTGTGCCGCCTGAGCGTCATCCACCCTGCCTCCTGCCATCGCGCCGACCACCGCACCACTCGATCCGCCATAGGCAGCCCCGCGCGCACCTGCCCTGGCCACGTCACCGCCAAAAACCCAGGCGGTAAACATGCCGCCCACCGCACCTGCCATGGCGCCTGTCGCCGCACCCTCTACCGCGCCTTTCTGGGCATTGGCCCCGCAGCCGGCCGCGGTCACGAGTATTGCCGCCAGCAAGGGCGCCAGCAGCCTGGCGCTGGCTATCTTTCCAATTTGGTTTTTCATGCACTCTCCTTTCACTGACAATACTGACAATATAGAGCAGCCCCGGTTGAATACCGCGGTCATCGCCTGAGCTCTGCCGGAGACAGGTCACCCAATGATTTCAGTCTCTGCGGATAATCATCCGGCATCCACCACACCATCGGCAGGTCGCCCTGCTCCAGTCCACGCTCGGCGGGATTGAGGTCCGTGCGTATCGCCAGCAGCACGTCAGTGCTGGCCCAGGGGTGATTGAACCAGTACCGGTGCCCGGTAATATCAAAGCCGCGGGACTCCGTTCCCTTGGACAGGTTTATATACTCCAGCCGATTCGCCTTCAGAACGGTTTGTGTCTGCTCATCCGAAAGCTCCACACTGGATTGCCCTATGCGCGTGGATCCGCCCATAAACACCTTCGCGCTTTCCAAAGCCTCGTCTTTCGAGGAGCCGGTCACGACGATGCGCTGCGCAAGATCGTTTATCGCAGGCAGGGCTGCAACAAACTCATCCCCCGGCACATCTGCCGCCGCAAAATACACAACCCCAAGGCGGTACCTGGCGCTGAGTTGTTCCGGCGTTTCCTCGGGATGCTCTGCACGCAGCTGGGCGAGTGCGGAAGCGACCAGGCGACCGCCGGCACTCCAGGTCAATATGTGGATGCGCCGGGCGTCAGTTTTCTCCGCCAGCATGGTGATCAGGGAATTCAGGCCCTCCGCCGACCGATAGGCCCGCTCCCTGTCATCCCCCATCACATAGGCAAAAATGTTCTGCCGCGTGGGCCAGGAAAACGCGATCGAGGTCATGTCGCGACCCATGAAGTGGTCGAGCTGGGCAGCGAACACGGCGGCGTTATAGAAGTTTACCTTTGCCCCATGCACATAAATCAGAATATCCCTGTCGCGTGATGTCGCAACCGATTCATTGATGTCGGTCATCAGCCAGTTGGTTGCACCATTCTTGTCGGGAATCGGCCCACTGGCATCATACGGATACCTGCCCACCTCCATGATCCCCGCAATCGACAGGGGTACAACGCTGCCCCGGTGGGTACTGCGAGACGCGTTACTCAAGTCCTCCCAGGTCATATTTTCACTGCCGAAGCCTACCAGGCACATGCCGACGGAAACCTGGTCGCTCTCTGTATTGGAATAATCGATTTTCTGCAGGTCATCATCGCGGGTCCGGGTGGTAGCGTAATACACCCGGCGCAGGTTCCAGTGCTCTGCAGCGGGTATACCGTCCAGCGGGCCAAAGTCATTGACTTCGTAGATGATGGGCGTGGGCATCAGTGGTTCAACGTAAACCGAACAACTGGACAGGGCGAAGATAGCCACTATGGCCAGGCCGGAGTGACGCAATTTGGACGCAAAGCGCCCGCTTTCCCCGCCGAAAATTATTTGCCTTACATCGCTCATATGACTGTCCGCCGGAGAGGTAATCGCCCTGAGGGGGCAAAACGGCAACGCCGCCGTCAGAGCCGGTGAATGCCGCGGTTGTCAGGCGCTACCGACTAACGCCGCATCGAGGGCCTGGCCATTGATGGCAGGTTGGCCGGCCTTCCTCCCCCGGACGGCGGGCGGAACGAGGGAGGCGGCCGGTAGGAGGGAGGCCGGTACCCCGGCGGTCGCACCACTACGCCGCCCCGGCAGCAGGGCCGGTAATAGTAAGGGTCATACCAGCCGCTGCCGTGATAGTACCCGGAGCTCACCCCGACCCCGACCGAAGTGCTGTACCTGGATGACCCGCAGCCAGCGATGCCAAGCAGGATCGCCAGGAAGAGGGCGCCAGACCGCAGGAATTTAAGGTTCATCGCGCCGCCTCCGGGTC
>JAOUDU010000378.1 GCA_029859085.1 Gammaproteobacteria bacterium
CCAGCGGCTGCCGGCGGAACTGTTCTACGCCGACGAACTGGCCGCCCTGCGCGAAGCGGACCCCTATCCGCGGCCGCCGGGCTGGTGCCTGTCGCCCAGGGGCGTGGAGGCCTTCGTGCTGGGGGACGCCGCCCAGGGCGCCACGCCGAAATTTGTCGCCCCCAGCGCCATCGTCACCCGGGTCATCATCTCCCTGGCCACCCAGCGCGGGGCGATGCTGGTGGGCGAACCCGGCACGGCGAAATCCTGGCTGTCGGAACTGATTTGCGCGGCCATCTCCGATGACTCCACCCTGGTGGTGCAGGGCGGCGCGATAGAAACCGTCCAGCAGCTGCTGTACAGCTGGAATTCGGCCATCGTGGACCGCAAGGGACCCTGTATCGAGGCGCTGATACCGGGGCCGATCTACCGCGGCATGGAAGCCGGGCGGCTGGTGCGCTACGAGGAGATCGCCCGCTCGTCCCCGGCCCTGCAGGACGCGCTGTTGTCGATCATGTCGGAGCGCAGCATACCGATACCGGAACTGTCGGGGGATGAGTCCATCCTCTACGCCCGGGAGGGATTCAACCTGGTAGCCACCTCGAACACCTCGGACCTGGGGGTCAACGAGATGAGCGCGGCGCTGAAACGGCGCATGAATTTCGAGACGATACGCCCGATCAGCTCCGTCGATGACGAGATCGCGGTGGTCCTGCGGGAGGCACGCAAGCTGCTGCAGGCCT
This sequence comes from Gammaproteobacteria bacterium, assembly GCA_029859085.1. Taxonomy (GTDB): domain Bacteria; phylum Pseudomonadota; class Gammaproteobacteria; order Pseudomonadales; family Halieaceae; genus JARRPM01. The sequence continues at coordinate 723 of JAOUDU010000378.1, forward strand.
CGGGCGTGACGGTCGAGCCGGACGAGGCAATAGTGAGGGCACTGGTGCTGATATTCCACGAGCTGCGCAATGGCCAGACCCTGGACGGGCGCAGCACCGACCGCCTGGCGTCAGCCGTGCTGTCCACCGCTGAAGCCGTGTCTGTCGCCCACGCCATGGGCGTCTATGCGTATTACTACCGCGACGGTGTGATGCAGGCCGAGGACTTCACCGACTTCCTGGTGGGCGCTGCGGTAAAAGACAATGCCGCGGACCTGAAGCGCATCAATCACTACTTCGAATCGGAAGTGGCGCTGCGGAAAGAGCCCGTGTGGCAGACCATCTATCAGCGCTGGCGCAAATCGTTCCGTTACTGAGGCGGGCCCCCGCCCGCGCCGGAGGACCGGCGACCCTTTGGCTTGGCTTTGGAGGCATGCTTGTGCTTGAATGACTGCCATGTTCCAGCACGGACAATGCACTCATGAAGAAAGCCGGCATAGCCCTCACCGGAATCGCCCTTGTGGCCGTCGTGCTCTATGCCGTGCGGGCTCCCCTGAGTACCGCGCTGATGGGTCGGGTGCTCGAGCGCAATATGGCAACCAGCCTGCTGGACACCCTGCCTGACGGCCTGAGCGTGATCCTCTGCGGTGCCGGCGGACCCCTGCCCGACCCGGTACGCTCCGGTCCCTGCGTGGCGGTCGTCGCCGGGCACAACCTGGTCATTGTCGACGCCGGCACCGGCGGTGCCCGCAACCTCGGCCCCATGGGCCTGCCCGTGGGCCGGGTGGATGCGGTGCTGCTCACCCATTTCCACTCCGACCACATCGACGGCCTCGGTGAAATGGCCACCCTGCGCTGGGTCAGCGCCGCCAATACCGAGCCGCTTCCCGTGCACGGCCCCGAGGGGGTCGATGAAATTGTTGCCGGTTTCAACCAGGCCTACGCGCCGGACGCCGGCTATCGTCACGCCCATCACGGTGACTCGGTCGCGCCCCTGTCCGGCCACGGCATGAAGGCCGTGGTGCATCCGCAGCCACCGGAGGGCGAGGCGGAGGTCGTCTATGACAAGGACGGCCTGGTGGCGCAAATGATCCGGGTGAATCACAGCCCGGTGGACCCCGCGGTGGCCTACCTGTTTACCTACAAGGGCCGCAGCGCGCTGGTCAGCGGCGACACGGTCAAGTCCGCCAACCTGCAACACTTTGCCGAGGGCGTGGACCTGCTGGTGCACGAGGGCCTGTCGCCCCGCCTGGTGCAGCAGATGAACCGGGCGGCGGCGCGGGCCGGCAATGAGGTCGCCGCCAGGATCACCGCCGACATACCCGACTACCACACCACCCCGGTGGAGGCCGCTGAAATCGCCAGGGACGCCCACGTGGGCCACCTGCTGTTCTACCACGTGGTGCCCCCCACCCCGCTGCCCGGCCTGAAGGCCGCCTGGCTGACCGGGGTGGATGCCGTGTTCGAGCGGTACACCCTGGGCGAGAACGGCACCGGCTTTTCACTGCCGGCGGACAGCTCCGACATCATACCGATCGACTAGCGTCCGGCATGCAAGCCCACGACATGCCCCCGATACCGCGGGAAGCGCTGCTGCGAAACCTGCGGGCCGAACTGCCGGGGCACTGCATCATCACCGATACCGAATCACAGCGCCCTTTCGAGTGCGACGGTCTCACCCTGTACCGCGAATTGCCGCTGCTGGTGGTGCTGCCGGAGAACGTGGAACAGGTGCAGCAGGTACTGCGTATCTGCTGTGAACTGGGGGTGCCGGTAGTGGCTCGCGGCGCCGGCACCGGGCTCTGTGCCGGGGCCATGCCACACCCCGAGGGTGTGCTGCTGGTGCTGGCCAAACTCGACCGCATCCTCGAGATCGACCCCCTGGCGCGCACCGCGCGGGTACAGCCCGGCGTCAGCAACCTGTCCATATCCGCGGCGGCGGCCGGGCACGGCCTGTATTACGCCCCGGACCCCTCTTCCCAGATCGCCTGCAGCATCGGCGGCAACGTGGCGGAGAATTCCGGTGGCGTGCACTGCCTCAAGTACGGGCTCACCGTGCACAACATCCTGGCCCTGGAACTGCTCACCGTGGAGGGAGAGCGGATCAGCATCGGCTGCCAGGGGCTGGACAGCCCAGGCTATGACCTGCTGGCACTGCTGACCGGTTCCGAGGGGCTGCTGGGCATCGTGGTGGAGGTCACCGTGCGCCTGCTGCCCTCGCCCCAGGCGGCCCGGGTGATCATGGCGGGTTTTCCCTCGGTCACCGCCGCGGGCGACGCGGTGGGGGCGGTGATAGCCGCCGGCATCATTCCCGCCGGGCTGGAAATGATGGACCGGCTGGCGATCCAGGCGGCGGAGGACTTCGCCGGCGCGGGCTACCCGCGGGACGCGGAAGCGCTGCTGCTGTGCGAGGTGGATGGCACTGCCGAGGAAGTGGACAGCGGCAGCCGCCGGGTGGAAGCCCTGTTTCTCGAGCTGGGCGCCACGTCCATCGTCGCCTCCGCGAACGAGGCCCAGCGCGCGCTGTTATGGCAGGGGCGCAAGGCCGCTTTCCCGGCTGTGGGACGGCTGGCGCCGGACTACTACTGCATGGACGGAACCATCCCCCGCCGCCAGGTCTCCAGGGTACTGAACGAGATCGCGACCCTGTCGGGAAAATACGGGCTGCGGGTGGCGAATGTGTTTCACGCCGGCGACGGCAACCTGCACCCGCTGATCCTGTTCGATGCCAGCAAGCCCGGGGAGGTGCGCGCGGCGGAACAGTTCGGCGCGGACATCCTGGCGCTGTCGGTGGCGGTGGGCGGTTGCATCACCGGTGAGCACGGCGTGGGGCTGGAAAAACTGCGCCAGATGAGCCACCAGTTCAGCCCGGCGGAACTGGCGGTGCTGGAGGATATCAAGCACGCTTTCGATCCCGGGCTGAACCTGAATCCGGGCAAGGGCGTGCCCATTCTCAAGCGCTGCCAGGAGTACCGCGCCCTGCCGGCAAGGCACCGGCATGACTGACCGCAGCCGGGATATCGCGGCCATCATCAACGAGGCCGCGGCGCGGCGGCAGCCGCTGTATATCAACGGCGGCGGCAGCAAGCGCCGGCTGCTGGGGCGCGAGTGCGAGGCGCAGGCCCTGGAGATCTCGGGCCACACGGGGATTACCGATTACCAGCCCTCCGAGCTGGTGCTGACCGCCCGCGCGGGCACACCGCTGGCTGAGATCGTGGCGGCCCTCGGGCAGGAGGGCCAGGTCCTGCCGTTTGAGCCGCC
>JAOUDU010000379.1 GCA_029859085.1 Gammaproteobacteria bacterium
GCGCCGCGCCAATGCCGAGGGCGCCCGGCTGGTGCCGCACGTGGGGGCGCGGCCGGTCAATATATTGCTCAGCTGGGACGGCACCATCAACCCCTTCAGCTTCCACACGAATTACGCGCGCCTGTCCATCATGTCCCACGAGGAGCGCCTGGCGGAACTGCGCAAGCCCGAGGTGCGCGCCGCCATCCTGGCGGAGCCGCTGCCGCTGCTGGGCGATGCTTTCATGGACACCATCATCGGCGGCTACGACAAGCTCTATGAGCTGGGCAACCCGCCCAACTATGAGCCGGCCCCCCATGACAGCATCGCCGCAAAGGCGGCGCAAGCGGGCGTGCCGCCGCAGGAATACTGCTATGACCTGATGATGAAAAACGATGGCTCGAACGTGGTCTACTTCCCCTGCTTCGGCTATGGCGCCAACGACCTCAGCCGCCAGGTGGCGCTGCTGGAGGACGCCACCACGGTGTTGTCCCTGGCCGACACCGGCGCCCATTGCGGGGTGCTGTGCGATGCCAGCGTGCCGACCCAGATGCTCAGCTACTACGTGCGCGACCGCCGGCGCGGCCATCGCCTGCAGCTGGAGCAGGTCGTCAAGATGCAGACCCACGACACCGCCCGCTGCGTCGGCCTGGAAGACCGGGGCACCCTCGAAGTAGGGATGAAAGCGGACCTGAACATCATTGATTTCGATCAGCTGGAACTGGAGCCACCGGGTATCATCTTCGATTTGCCCGCCGGAGGAAGGCGCATGTTCCAGGGCGCCCGCGGCTACCTGGCCACGATCGTGGCGGGAGAGGTTATTATGGAAAACGGCAGATACACCGGCGCGGTGCCGGGAAAATTGATCAGGGGCAGCCAGGCTGCGCCGGAGGTGGCCCATGCCTGAGCGCCTGATAGTAGTGTCCACCGACTGCCACGCCGGCCTGCCCATCGCCGACTACAAACCCTATGTGGAGTCCCGCTATCACCCGATGCTGGAGATGGCGGTGCCGATGCAGCTGGAGATGATGGAAAAGGCGAGCCAGAGTTTCCTGATCCACGAGATCAACGAGGCCTGGCGGGCACCCATCCGGCGGCAGCTGACCGGTGCCTGGGACTACCCGGAGCGGCTCAATATGCTCGCGGGGGACGGCATCGCCGCCGAGGTGATGTTCCCCGATGGCATCACCGAGAACAACACGCCGCCCTTTGGCGCCGGCCTGGGGCTGTCTCCCCGGGACGCGGTGCCGGAACTGCAGTGGGCCGGTGCGATGGCGCACAACCGCTGGCTGGCGGAATTTTGCGCCAACGACCCGGTGCGGCATATCGGGGTGGCCTCCATCCCGCTGTTATTTGACGTGCAACAGGCGGTCGAGGCGGTGCGCTGGTGCGTGGACAACGGCCTGCGGGCGGTGATGATTCCCACCCTGTGGGGTGAGCACCCGCCCTACCACCACACCCGCTACAACCCGTTCTGGGAGGTGTGCGAGGACCTCGGTGTGATCGTTCACTTCCACTCCGGGCCGGCACCGCACCCGGAGTACTTTGGCAAGGACTGGCCGATGGAGGACAGCAGCGAGCAGTTGCCCGGCGCCATGGGTGTCTATGTGTCAGAGGTCATGTGGTGGCTGTACCGGCCCCTGACTTTCATGATCTGGGGCGGCGTGTTCGAGCGCTATCCCCGCCTCAAGGTCGTGATCGTGGAAGGCGGCACCATGTTCATGCTGCCGCCCTGGCTGCGCCTGCTCGACCACAATTACCGGGATGTCCAGTTCTCCGCCAAGCTGGGGGACTTCCGCTCCCACCTGACCATGGCCCCCAGCGAGTACTACCGCCGCAATATCGCGATCGGGGCCTCCTGCGTGCCGCGCTCCGACCTCGAGTTGCGCGCGGCAATCGGTCCGGACCAGATCATGTGGGGCAGCGACTACCCGCACCCGGAGGGCACCTGGCCCAACACCGGGGACTATTTCAAGGCAACCTTCGCCGATTTCCCCGAGGCGGACGGCCGCAAGATCCTGGGGGAAAACGCGGTGCGGTTCTACGGCCTGGACCGGGAAAAACTGCAGCAGGTGGCAAACCGGATCGGGCCTGAAGCTTCGATGTTTGCGTGAGTAACACCGGCGCGGGAGTGTAGCGCTTGCGCCAGTGGCTGCCGGCCATCAGTGCCATGGCCTGCCTCGGCTTCGGAGTCGGCCTGCTGGGCATCTACGGTTTCTTTGTCGAGCCCCTGTCGCGCGAGTTCGGGGTGGGGGCGGCCACGATCAACATCGGCCCGGTCGCCCTGCTGCTGGTGCCCGCACTGGTGGCTCCCGCGGTGGGGAGGTTGGCGGACCGCGTGTCAATCCGGCGCATTGCCCTGGCCGGCATCAGCTGCGCCATGTTGTCCCTGTGTTTTATCAGCGTGGTTCCCTCCCTGTGGCTGGCGGCCCTGGGCTTCCTCGGGTTTGCCCTGGGCCTGACCCTCTACGGCCCCGTGGTGATCAACGGCCTGCTGGTGAAGATCTACCCGGGACGGGAGGCCCGCGCCCTGGCCCTGGCGGCCATGGGCATCAGTGTGGCCAGTATGTTCCTCCCCTCGCTGGTGGGCGCACTGATGGCGGCGTTCGGCTGGCGCGATGCGCTGTTATACCTCGCGCTGGGCCTGTGGCTCACGCTGTGGCTGCTGGTGCTGGCGGGAATTCCCGCCACCACCGGTGTAGCGCCCGCGCAGGCCGGCGGCCGCGCCGAATCGAGCCTGTACCGGCGCCCGGCGTTCTGGCTCATAGGGCTCTGTGTGGCGATGGCGCTCAATGTATCGCTGCTGGTCGGTATCTGTTATCCACCCCATTTCGTGCAATCGGGTTATACCGTGGCCGAGGCGGGCCTGTTCCTGTCGATGGGCGGCCTGGGTGGTTTGGCCGGCAAGGCCGGCATCGCCTGGCTGGGGGACGCCGGGCGGGCCTATGCCCGCTGGATAGCGGCGGCCCTGCTGCTGGTCGAGGCCGGGGGCATCTGCCTGTTGCTGGTCGCCGGCAGTTCCGCCGCGGTCTTTCCGGCTGTCTGCATGATCGGCTTCGCCGCGGGCGGGTTCATACCCATGCACCCCTATCTCAACAGCCGCTACTTCGACGCCGCCAATATCGGCCATGTCAACGGCGCGCAGGCGCCCCTGTTCCTGCCCTTCGGCCTGGTGGGCGCGCCCCTGGCGGGCTACGCTTACGACACCCTGGGTAATTACGAACTGGTGTTTATGTGCATGGCAGTGGCGCTGTTGCTGGCGGCAGGCCTGGTGCTTGCCCTGCCCCCGACGCGCAGGGAGACCCGGAGCGCCGCAGGGGTTTCAGCACCATGAATAAATGGGTAACACTGGCCGCCGTGGCTATTCCCAACAACGGCGGAACCCTCACCCTGGCCCAGCGCGACCGGGAATTCTCGATCCGCCTGTCCGGTATCCGCGGCGAGCTGATGAACAGCCGCGTGCACGGTTCCGAGGAGGCGCTGGCCGAGCTGGGTTGCGCGCGCCTGCGATCCGCTGCCGGCGCGAGGGTGCTGGTGGGCGGCATGGGCATGGGCTTCACCCTGGCTGCGGCCCTGGGCATGCTGCCCGCCACCGCGGTGGTGACCGTGGCGGAGCTGATACCCGAGGTGGTCGACTGGAACCGGGGGCCGCTGGGAGAGTGTGCGGGCAGGCCGCTTGGGGACAGCCGCACCCGGGTGCATATCGGCGACGTGGCCGAGCTGGTGGCGAGCGCGGAAAACGCGTTCGACGCCATTTTGCTGGATGTCGACAACGGCCCGGAGGGGCTGACCCACGACGACAACCAGTGGCTCTACTCGGTGGCGGGCCTGCAGGCGATGCGGCGGGCGCTGGGCCCCGAGGGCACGCTGGCGATCTGGTCCGCCGGGCCCGACCCGCAGTTTGTCACCCGCCTGAAGAAAACCGGCTTCCACACCTCGGTGCGCACGGTGCGGGCGCGCCCGGGCAAGGGCAGCCGC
>JAOUDU010000380.1 GCA_029859085.1 Gammaproteobacteria bacterium
GCAGGTCCTCCGGGGCGGGAACCAGCAAACCAGCCGCCGCGGCAATCGTGCCGGGCTCGAGCCAGCGGGCCCGCCCGCCGGCCACCAGCTCGGCCTGGATATTGCCGATCTCCCGCCGCATCCGCACCGGACCCAGCCACATGGCCAGGCGATGGCTGAGGGGCTTGTAGCGATAGCTGTGGGCCAGTCGCCACCAGGGCTGCGCACCATCCCCCATGTCGAAGATGAACAGCGGTCGCCCCATGGCCGACGCCTCACCGAGCATGGACATGGATTCGCCGGTGACGACAAACGCATCCGCCAGGGCCAGCAGGCCGCGATAGGGGTTGGCGCCATCTCCGCCCCAGCGGTAGCAGTAACTGGGCACCGTCAACCGGGCCTGCAGCGCATCCGCCGCCGGCGACGGCGTGCGCGCGCTGTCCGTGACCAGCAGCGAACCGCCGCAAGCGGCGGCCAGCTCGTTCGCCAATTGCCCCAGGCGCTCGCCCTTCGCGGTCGTCAGCACAAAGCGGCCGCTGTCGCCACCAACCAGCACCGCGATCCAGGGCCTGGGCAGCCCGGCCAGCCGGGGACGCAGGGCGTCGGCCGCCTCCGCCAGCTGCTCGCGGGAGAGCCGGTGCAGGGGCAGGCTGTTGTGCAGGATATTGCTCCGGCGCGGCAGGAAATACTGGGGGGTGGTCACCACCAGGTCCCATTGCTCGAGGCTGGCCCAGGGTCGCCCGATATGCACCAGGGCGGTCCTGCCCCCGGACTGCTGCTTTATCCATTGCGCCACCGGCTCGTTGCGGCGGCCGGCGCTGATGACAAGGTCGGGCCAGGGCGGCCGCAGCGCGGAGGATGCGCTTCGGTCGATACCCGCCAGGCTGCCGCCGCGCCGCAGGTGAACCAGCAGCTCCCAGGGGCGCGCCAGGATATGTTTTTCCGCGTAACCGTAGCCCAGTTCGTCGGCGAGGGCCCGCACCTGGGTGTTGTCACCGGCCTTGCGGCCCAGCAGGCACCAGACTGCGACCTCTTGATTTATCTCCAAAATATTGCCAAACCCTGTCGTTTATCCGCTCCCGCGCCAGCGGTAAACTATCGCACTAATACGCCAGGGGATGCCAGAGTTTGAAACCGACAGTTTTCATCCACACCAACCAGAAGCAGAAGCTCGGGGCGGTGGTGAGCCGCTACTCCCTGCAGAAGAACTCGGCCCACCCGGACCAGTTCGATGTGAAATTCATCGAGGTGAAGGACTTTCCCTGCATGGCGGCCCGGGAGGGCCAACTGTACCTGCGCGACGGCGAGATGCGCCCCTGGCTCAACAATGACCTGCAGTCATTCACGCCCCTGCGGTTCGCGCCGCCACAGCTGATGAACTACCAGGGCCGCGCCGCGGTCATCGACCCCGATGTGTTCGCCCAGGGCGACGTGTGGGAACTGCTGAATCGCGACATGGGGGGCAAGGCCATCATGTGCCGGCCGAAATCCGGCCGCAAGGGGCGCAAGGGCGCCTACGCCAGCAGCGTGATGCTGTTGGACTGCGCAAAGCTGCAGCACTGGCAGTTCGAGCAAAATTTCGCCGAGATGTTCAAGCCCGCGAAGCGCGACTATATGGACTGGGTTTCACTGAAACTGGAGGACCCGGCCACGATAGGCCTGCTCGAGAGCGAGTGGAACGACTTCGACAACCTGACCGAGCAGACCAAGCTGCTGCACAACACCAAGCGCAAGACCCAGCCCTGGAAGACCGGCCTCAAGGTGGACTACCGCCCCGCCGACACGTTCCAGTTATTCCCGCCCCGCCACTGGCTGCGCCGCGCCCGCCGCGCCCTCTTTGGCGAGTACAGGTTCGCCGGCACCTACGACGCCCACCCGGACCCGAAGCAGGAGAAATTCTTCTTCGACATGGTCAGGGGCTGCCTCGAAGACGGCGTCGTCACCGAGGCCCAGCTGCGCGATGAGATCGAGCAGGGGCATTTGCGGGCTGACGCCCTGGAGTTGGTTAGGGCGGCTTGAGGTTTCGGGTTGTTTAGCTTGGCTGCCGAGCCGGGTACAACCGGGGGAAGCCGCTCTGCCAAGCCGGGCACAAGCGGGGTAAGCCCCTCGAAAAGGCCGCAGCTCCGTCAACAAACTCGGCTGCTGCGCAACTCGACCATTTTTTTGCTTCGCAAAAAAATCGGGACTCGAACAGTGCCCGAAAAGAGGGGCAGGCTCTGCTCACAGAAAGCCCCGAGTTTGTTGACTGCGCTAAACGCGGCCTGATTTTTTCGAGGGGCTTACCCCGCTCGTGCCCTAAGATCGAGCTGGAACTCCCACACTGTCAATGCATGGCGGTCGAAAGATTCGAGCCCAATAACTACCTACCTGGCCAACAGTAGAGAAATTGCGAATCAAATTCCGAAGTGTCCAGTGGATTGGTGCTAATTGGATACAGCCAGACCGGAGGGCGCGGCTGGGGAAAGACCGCTCGAAACAATCAGGCCGCGCTTAGCGCAGCAAACAAAAGTGGGGCTTTCTGCGAGCACTGTTCGAATCCGAATTTTTCGCGCAGCGAAAAATCGTTGAGTTGCGCAGCAGCCACTTTTGTTTGCGGAGCTGCGGCCGTTTCGAGCGGTCTTTCCCCAGCCGGGCCCGGCTAGACAAGCCGGAACCGAAAAAGCATTCAACTGTACCGAAACAACGGATCCAGATCGGCAGCCAAACGCGCATCGATGGCCGCCACCTCCTCGTCCGAGAAATAATCGCGGTAGCCGCCGACCTTGGCGCGGCGGACCTTGTAGCTGTTGGGGTTGTCCTTGTCCCGGGGCATCATGCGGCCGCCGGCGAAGCGGAATTGCTCCTTGCTCTCCATTTTCTTCATGTTTTCGTAGGAAGAGTACTCGACCGCCGCCTCCACATCGGCATCGCCGGCATCCACCTGCATGAAATCCAGCAAACGGCGCAGCTCTTCCCGGGTATTGCTGCGCAGGTCCTCGTAGCGCAGCAGGTGGAACGCGTTGACCTTGTCCGCCTCGGCGGCCCACAGGTTCAGGTAATCGGTCACGGCCTTCATGCTGCCGCCATTGTCACCCATAACGAAATCGAACAGGCTGATATCGCTGCCCTGGGGCGGGTAATTGTTGATGGCGACCTTGGAGGGCTTGATGCGGAACTTCCACTGGAAAAACTGGGACACCGCGACGTCGCGCGGATCCCGCGCCAGCAGGACCACGCGCTTGTTGTAGAAAGGCTGCTTGCTGCTGAAGTCGCCGGTGAAATCCTTGATGTAGTTGTCGTGGGTGAAAAATATCTTCGGCACCGCGCGGTTGAGGTTGTGGAAATTATCGAACCCCAGGATGGCGTTTTCCGGCAGCTGGTACATCACCCGGAACAGGTGGGAAACCATCACCCGCAGCCAGGTGCGCCCACTCTTGCCGAAAGACACCACGACGATGTCGGCGCGCTCGAGTTTGTCGAACTGCTCGACACCGCGCAGCTTGCGTTCGGCCCTGAGGATCTCGGCCTCGGGCTGGCCGCGCATGCGCCAGTGCAGCCATTTGCGCGAGAGCTTTTTGTGGACGGTCTGCAGCCCCTGGCGCAGGTTCTGGAAGGCGAGATTCAGCACTGCGCATCTCCATAGCCAAAAATGGGATCGAGACCGGCGACCATCGCGTCCAGCTGCTCGCACTGCTCATCGGTGAAATAGTCGCGGTAGCCTCCGACCTTGGCCTTGCGCACCTTGAAGGACTGCGGATTGTCCTTGTCGCCGGGCTTGACCCTGGCGCCGCTGCCCTTGAAAAACTTTTCCTGTTCCATTTTCTTCATATTGTCGTAGGCCGCGAAATCCACCGCCTCCTGCACCTGCTCCGGGCTCACCCGGGTGCCGGTGAACTCCAGGATTCTGGCCAGGGCCGCGGCCGGTTCGGCGCGCATATCCTCGTAGCGGATGATCAGCACATCCCTCAGTTCGGGAATGGCGCGGGCCCAGC
>JAOUDU010000381.1 GCA_029859085.1 Gammaproteobacteria bacterium
GGCCGCGCGCGGCGAACTGGCCGCCATACTCCCGGATGCCCGCCTGTTCGAGGCCGGGGAGTCGCCGCAGGCACTGGATCCCGGCCCCGCCCGGGGTCGCCGACAGGGAACCTTGTGACGCCCGATATCCTGCAACTGCAGCAGGTCTGCGATACCAGCGCCGGCGGCAAGGCCTATGGACTGGCCCGCCTGCTGGCGATGCGGCTGCGGGTGCCGCCGGGCTTTGTCATTCGCAATGCCCGTGCGGACGCTCTTCCCGCTGGCCTCGAGCGCCACTACCGCGCTCTCGGCGGTGGCAAGGTAGCTGTGCGCTCATCGGCCCTGGGGGAGGATGGCAGTGATGCCTCTTTCGCCGGACAGTACGACACGGTGCTCAACGTGGAGGGCCTGGAGGAACTGCACCGGGCTATCGCGCACTGCGCCGCGTCCATCGCCAGCGCGCATGCGCGCAGCTACCAGCGGGCGCAGTCGGGCGCCGCTACGGCGACCATGAACGTGGTCATCCAGCGAATGGTGGATGCCAGGGTCGCCGGGGTGGTCTTCACCGCGGACCCGGTGAGCGCGCGGCGGGACCTGCTGGTTATCGACGCCGTCGCCGGCCTGGGGGAGGCGTTGGTCAGCGGCGAGGCGACCCCGGATCATTACGCGGTGCACGGCAGTGGCGCCATCGTCCGCCGGCAGCTGGTGGGAGAGAAGGCCCTGCTCAGCGATGCCGAGATCGGCGCGATTGCCGCGCAGGCAAGGGCCGCCGCCGCGCATGAAGGCCATCCGCTGGACCTGGAGTGGGCCATGGACCAGGATGGCTGCCTGTTCTGGTTGCAGGCCCGTCCTGTTACGACACTGCCTGCCGACCTGAATGAATTCGATACGGTCCTGCCACGGCCCGACGATGTGCTCACGATCAGCAATATCAGCGAGATGATGCCCGGTGCCGTGTGCCCGCTGACCGGCTCCTTTACCGGCTGGGGCATCGATTACGGCCTGCAGCATATGCAGGTGGCGGTGGGCGCCAGGGCGCGGATCGACCAGCGCTGGCAGATCACCGCCCAGGCCTACGGGCATCTGTTCCTGAATCTCACCGGCAACGTGGTGATGGCCGCGGCGGTGCTCGGGTCGAGTGCCGACCAGACCGCGCAGACCCTGTGCGGGCGCATCGTCCCGGAACTGGTGGAGTTCCCGCCCTTGCCCCTGTGGCGGCGCGTGCTCAATACCGCCAGGCTGCTGCGCTACTCCCTGGCGGCGCCGGGGGTAGTCGAGCGCTTTGGCCGGGAGCTGGCGCAGTTTACGATCGCCGAAAAAGACGATAGTGCCGCGATGTGGGCTGAGCTGCAGGGCAAGGCCTGGTTCTTTGATCACTGCATGGCGGTGCACATCCAGTCATCGGCGCTGTCGGGCTTCCTGTGTGCCGTAGTGGAGGACATGGTGTCGGGCCGGACCAGCGACAGCACCGGGGAGGACCAGGGCGAGACGGTGCGCTTGCTATCGGGGGCCAACGGCGTTGAGAGCGCCGAGATGCTGCAGCAGCTGGACGCCCTGCTCGATCGCGTGGCGGCGCATCCCGAGGCCGTGCGGGAATTCCGGCAGGCAACCGCCCAGAGCGCCCTGGCCTGGCTGCGCGCGGTGCCCGCGCTGGCTGCGGATTTTGCAGATTTCCTGGCGGCGCATGGGCACCGCGGCTACAGGGAGCTGTGTATGCGCGACCCCTCCTGGGGGGATGATCCCCTGCCGCTGGTGCGGAGTATGCAGGTGGCGGTGCACGCGCGCCTTGTCACCGGTGGGCACAGGCAGCTGCGCAGTACCGATATCGATTGGGCTTCACTCGGTCGGGGCCTGCGCTGGCTTCTGCCCCGGGCGCACAATGCGATCCGGCGACGGGAGCACACCAAGTCACAGCTGGTGCTGGTGGCCCATCACTTCAAGCGGGGCTTTCTGCGGCTGGGCAACCTGCTGGCAGCGGAGGGAAAATTGCCGGATGCGGACCTTGTGTATTTTTTCAGCTTTGGCGAGCTGCCCGGTTTTGTTGCCTGCCCGACAAGCGCAGCCGTGGCCCGGGCCGTTGCCAGGCGCAATGCACTGGCCTACCAGCAGCGGTTCGAGTTCCCGGAGATCTCGGTGGGCATACCGCAGCCGCTGGAGCCACAGGCGGTAGACATCGCCGACGGTATCCTGTGCGGGCGCCCGGCCTCCCGCGGGGTGGTCGAGGGCATTGCCCGGGTAGCCCACACCCTCGAGGAAGCCGCGTCGCTGCAGCCCGGTGAAATACTGGTGACGCCAATTACCGATATTGGCTGGACGCCCTATTTCAGCATGATCGCCGGGCTGGTGACGGACCTGGGCAGCGCCGTGTCACACGGTGCGGTCATCGCCAGGGAGTACGGCCTGCCCTGTGTGGTCAACACCCGCCAGGGCACCCGTTTCATCCGCAGCGGCGACCGCATCCGGCTGGATGGCGATAGCGGAAAGATCGAACGACTGTCTTCAGGCTAACGCGAAAATTTCATCGAGCTCGTAATCGTGATTGCCCTCCGGCAGCTCGCTGCAGGCGCAATTCACGATCGCCTTCGCCAGCGTCTTGCCCTTGATGGGCCGGTATTTCTGCATGCCGGGGATCCAGGTGGCGAGGTGTTCGGAGATCATTCCCCCCAGCTTTTCCGCGGGGCGATGGTCGCGCCGGTCGCCGCGGATGATCGCCGGCCGGAAGAACACCCGGGTGGAGAACGGCACTGATTTGGCAAAGGCATCCAGCTCGGCTTTCATGCGGCTGTAGAAAAACGGTGATTTGAGTGAGGCCTGGGGTGAAGAGACCAGGAACAGCCGCGCAACGCCGTTGTTCGCGGCGGCCTCGATCACGCCCGCCTGGTAGGTATAGTCGACCCGGTACTGGGCGCTCTTGCTGCCCGCCGTTGCCAGGGTAGTACCCATCGCGGCGAACAGGTCGTCGCCGCGAACCAGGTGCGCCCACTTGTCGATCTCCTCGAAATCGACGACATGGCTGCTGAGTTTCGGGTGTATCAAACGCAGTGCGCGGCGGGAAAACGTGATGACCCTGGCGTACTCTTCGCTCGCCAGCAGCTTCCTGGTGATGTGCCGGCCGGTGAGGCCGGTAGCGCCGATGACGATCGCGGTTTTCATGCCCTGGTTATCCTGTCCTTGAAGTGGCGCCCCACAATGGCATTTTGGCTGCGGTTCGCCAATAGAGCCGCTGCCGAAGTCGGGGAAAGCGTGGCGGCCAATTATAGGTGCTGGCCGTAAAAAAGTGTGCTGCTTTTCGCGACTGCGAGGGGTGGATGGCATCGCCCCGCTGGACATCACCCGCGGCCTGTGTAAGCTGTGCGCTGCTTCCATCGATGATAAGACCTCACCATGAAACAGCGATTTGCCCGCTGGTTGTTACGCCGCGCTGGCTGGCAGCTCGAGGGAGTCCGTCCGGCCATTGACCGCTATGTCCTGATCGCCGCGCCCCACACCTCCAACTGGGATTTCCCGCTGATGCTTGCGTTCGCGGCTGCCTTCGATATCAAGGTGACCTGGATGGCCAAGCACAGCCTGTTTTTCCCTCCCGTTGGCTGGGCGATGCGGGCGCTCGGCGGGATGCCCATCGTGCGGCACGAAAATCGCAACGTGGTAGACGGCATGGTGGATATGTTCGGCAGGGTGGGCCGCCTTGTACTGGTCGTGCCCACCGAGGGCACCAGGGAGCTTACGAGCTACTGGAAATCGGGCTTTTACCATATCGCCCGGCAGGCGGGTGTTCCCATCGTCCCGTCGTTCCTCGATTTTGGCCGCAAGCGCGGCGGCTTCGGGCCGGCACTCCAGGTATCCGGGGATACGCGAGCGGATATGCAGTATTTTCGTGATTTCTATGCCGATATGGCGGGGAAGTTCCCCGCCAAATTCGGCCCGGTACGGCTCAGGGACGAATAGGCTGGGTCCACCC
>JAOUDU010000382.1 GCA_029859085.1 Gammaproteobacteria bacterium
CAGGCCCAGCAGCAGGACCAGCACTCCCCCCGCCAGCGGGACGACCAGCACCTGCAAGGGCTCCTGTATCGGGTTGACCCACAGGGGCCGGATGACATGTTCGCTGGCGAACACACTGCCGAAAACCCAGCCAAAAAACATCGAAGACAGGCCGCAGCTGATGAGTATTTTCATCATAGGCCAGCGTTTGCGGAAAAAGATCCCGGCCAGCAGGAACACGAAACCGTGGCCCACATCACCGAACATGTAACCGAAAATCACCGGCACTATGAGCGACAGCAGAATAGACGGGTCGACCTCGTCAGCCGCCGGTACGCCCAGCAATTTTGCAAACATCTCAAACGGGCGGAACAACGATGGATTGTTGAATACCATGGGCGGGCTTACCCCGACAGGGGCCCGGGGGTAATGCACGACAGCGCGGATGGACTCCTTTTGCATGATATCGTCGATGCGGTTGTCGCTGGTGTCACTGGTCCAGCCGGTTATCCAGGCAAAATTCTCCGAGACCGGCAGGTTGGTCACATGGGTGATAAACCATTCCATCTGTTCGATATCACCCAGCACCTCGTGCAGCGCGTGTTTTTCCTCAATGCGCCCCAGCACCGCGTAAATCTGGTCGGCTTCATGTTTTATTGCCAACTGGCGTTCCGCTACCTGCTGCAGCGCGACAGCGGGGGTCCCCCTGAGCCAGTCGGGCACCGGCAGTACCTGGCCCTTCAGTGCCAGCATGTCGCGCTGGAGGCTCTCAATGACGTCGGCTTTGCCGACAACCAGCAGGAAAATACGCTTCTCAGCCGGGATCCGGATCGACAATGCCGCCGGCGGCAGGTGCTGTATTTTGGCTTCGGCAGGAAGCGAGAACAGGTTGACACCCAGGGCCGGGCCCGCGGCCGCCGCATGGGAAAAATCGATCTCATTACCTGGTATGAGGGCAAGAAATTCCTGCCAGATGGCCAGTTCGGCCTGCTCCCGCTGCAGTGATTCCAGCCGCTCTATTTCAGGATCCGCCTCTGCCTGCCATGCCACCAGCTTTGCCAGCGCATCGCGCAAGCGGCGATCCGGCCGGGCGGGCGCTTCCGAGGGATGCAGGTACTGGTTGGGCCAGTACTGCTGGTAGCGACGCAACAGTTTGTCGTAATCCGCAAACTGGTCCCTGAGGTTGGGCATGCTCACCCGCTGGGTGGTCTCGCTGTAGACCTCCAGCTCGATATCGCCGGTTCGCGCCAGTGCCTCGACGCCCTTGACCAGGTCTTCCGTCGCCACCAGTATTTCAAACCAGCGCGCTGGTACGGGGCGCATCTTCATGCGTTTTCCTCGCGGTATTTCGGGAAAAGCTGGCGTTGCATGATGTCCCCGCGCAGGCGCTCGATATCCAGTGCGACCAGCAGCAGGTGGATGAATATCGCCACCGGCTGGTAGCTGCAGCTGCGAAACATCCGGCCCAGTTTATGCGCCAGCTCCTGGCGCCGTTGCCATCCCGCGTCCGGCGCCTCCAGCGGAAACGCGCGCAGGTGTTGCTGCAGCGTGGAACTCAACAGTTGCAGGCTCGCGCGCTGCCTGGCGGGCGGGTCGGGCCACAGGGTCTGCCAGTGTCGCAACCACTCGCCCGGCAGGGAATGCCCCTCGCGCTGCGCCTGCAACATCGGCGCATAGACCGATTGCCCGAAAGCGGCGTAGCGCAGTTCGTGGTGTATGGCAGTGAACTCCTTCAGCACAGGGTCCTGTAACATCCAGGCCTGGGCGGTATTGCCCCGCAGCAGGTGCTGCAGTGCAGGCAGGTAAGTGAGGCTTTTGGTCCATTCCACCGACCTGCGCCAGAGCGCCGGGACCCAGGACGCGACGTCGTCAATATAGTCCCGGTAGTGCTTGAGTAATGCCGTTTCCAGCAGGTGGTGATGGTCTGTGGACTGCAGGCCGGCGACCCAGGTTTGAAGGTTGTTCTGGTGCGCGACCTGGAGAAAACTGCCCAGGTCGCGTTGCGATTCCGCCAGTTGCCAGCTGCGCTCGTCAGGTCGCCTGGCGTGGCGGGCCTGCAAGCGGGTCTGGGTGTATATGAAGCTTCGGTACATGGCGTCTGTTTATGTCGTCAACAGTTCGGCCACCTGCTCCACCACCGCGGCCACCGCATCGGCATCGAGCGCGGCGGAGTCGAATTTGCTCGCCTGCTGCTGTTGTTCGCGCTCCAGCTGGCTGACCCTGGCGGTCACGGCGCTGTTGCAGTGGTGATGTATGCGGGTGATCCTTCGATCCGCCCGCTCCACGATGCCTTTGGCGATCGACCGGGCCTGTTGCAGGATGATCCGGGTATCCCCGGCACAGGCCTCCACCGCGCGCCGGGCCTTCTCCTCCGCTTCCAGCACCGTGTTCATTGCGTATTCGGCGCTGGGTGCGTTATCGCCGTCCGCGGCTGCCTGTTTCATATAGCTCTCCTTGCGCGATCAGCAGATACGCGGCAACTGTTCACCGTGCAGCCAGTCGATCACCCGTTCTCCGCCGATCCGGGTCTCCATCCGCACCAGGCGCATCGGGTCATCGATGACCTCGCCGATAATGGCGGCATCGGCGCCGTGGGGATCCTCGCGCATGGCCTGCAGCAGGGCATCGGCGCAGTCGGCGTCCACTATAGCGACGAGTTTGCCCTCGTTGGCAACATTCAATGGATCCAGTCCCAGCAGTTCGCAGGCGCCGCGCACCTCGGGGCGTATCGGCAGCGCGTTCTCGTGCAGGCGGATACCCACCCCGGACTGGTCCGCTATTTCGTTCAGGGTGGCGGCCAGCCCCCCCCGGGTCGGGTCCCGCATCACCCTGATACCGCTGCCGGCGCGGTTCACCATCCTCTCGACCAGGCGGTGCAGGGACGCGCAGTCCGATTGGAGTGTGGTCTCGAAGGTCAGGCCCTTGCGCAGCGACATGATGGCCACGCCGTGATCGCCCAGGGTGCCCGATACCAGTATCCTGTTGCCGGCCCGGGCCCGGTCCCCGGAAATATCCACTCCTTGCGCAACCCGGCCGATACCGGCGGTGTTGATGAACACGCCGTCACCCTTGCCGCGCTCCACCACCTTGGTATCGCCGGTGATGACCAGAACGCCGGCCTCCCGGGCCGCCGCGGCCATGGAATCGACGATACGGGCGAGGTCCGCCAGCGGCAGCCCCTCCTCGAGAATGAAACCGGCAGTCAGGTACAGGGGTTGGGCGCCGCCCATGGCCAGGTCGTTGACCGTGCCGTGTACCGCCAGGCTGCCGATGTCGCCACCGGGGAAGAACAGCGGGGAGATTACGAAGGAATCGGTGCTCATTACCATGCGCCCGGCGGCCAGGTCGAAACAGGCCTGGTCGTTGGCCTGGTTGAGCAGGGGGTTGTCGAATGCGCGGCGAAACACCAGGTCGATCAGGTCCGCCATGGCGCGACCACCGGCACCGTGGGTGAGCTCTATCCGGCCGTGTTTCAGGTCGAGCTGGCGCGCCTGGCGGCGCCCCGCCCGGAAGCTGTTGTCCGCCTGGTTCATATCACCGGCGCCCCGCTTTATGGGTGGCGCGTTGCCGCGCCTGCTGCTGCACCGCCTCCTGGCGGAAGCGGCCATAGGTGAAGTAGGCGGCGCAGGCGCCCTCGTCGGATACCATGCAGGAGCCCAGTGGCGATTCCGGGGTGCAGCTGGTGGCGAAGAGTTTGCAATCCGTGGGTTTTTTGGCCCCGCGCAGCACCGCCGGGCATTCGCAGCCCCTGGTGCCCGCGGCTGCCTGGTAGGTCATGTTGAAGCGGTGCTCGGCGTCATAGTGCCGGTAGGCCTCCGCTATGCCCAGCGCGGACTCGGGGATGGCCCCCAGGCCGCGCCACTCGAAACTCGGCCGCAGCTCGAACACCTCGCTGACCGCGGCCTGGGCCCTGGGATTACCCGTGGGGGTGACCGCGCGGGTGTACTGGTTCTCGAT
>JAOUDU010000383.1 GCA_029859085.1 Gammaproteobacteria bacterium
ATTCCTATGAAATGACCCGCCGGCTGGCAGCTGCAGGTGTTCTGGTGCTGCCTGCGCATTACGATCCACGGGCCATCGAATTCAGGCCGATACTGATCCTGGATGAGAGCGAGGCGGAAACCATCATCGGTACCGTGCGGCACGCGCTGGGCTGATCGGGTTTTTCAAGCGCCCGCTTGCACCTCTGCCAACAGCGTGGAACAGGCGTTTTTCCAGGACAGTTTGGTGTCAAAGATTCCGGCAGACGCGCTTGAGCTGTGCCCGCAGCCAGCGGTGCGCATGGTGGTCGTCACGGCTTTCATGCCAGATCATATAGATCGGGATGGGCCTGACTTCTACCGGCAGCGGTGCGATCGCAAGCCCGAAAGCCGGTGCATATAACTCCGCAATGCGCGCGGGTGCCACACCGATGAGTTTGGTGCCCGCGAGCACTGCCGGCATGGCCAGCCAGTTATTGATGGTGACTTGTACGTCGCGGCGCCGGTGGGCTTTGCCCAGCATGGTATCGATATCGTCCAGCCGCTCGTCCCCTTCGCGGCCTGCGCGGTTGACGTGGCCGCTAGTTGCAAATTCCTCGAGGGAGATGCTGGTCCGCGGTTTCAACGGGTCCGCGTTCATCAGGACAACGCGGGTTTCCATGAACAGGACCTCACACCTGAACTCCTTTTCGGCCAGCGGAACATAATCGATCATCAGGTCGATATCGCCAAAGCGCAGCGGTTTTTCCATCTCGGAAGAATTCCCGGTCATGGCCTTGACGGTTGTACCGGGCGCACGGTCCTCGATCACCGCCAGGAGTTTCGGGAGAATAATTACCTCGTAATAATCCAGGCCCGCAATCGAAAACGCCTGGAGACGCCCCGCCTTGAGCCCGGGGGTTGTCTCCAGTCCCATCTCGAGCAGGTTAAGCGCCTGCCTGATGATCGGCGCCAGCTCGGTCGCCACAGGAGTGGGGTGCAGGCCGCGTCCGTCCCGCACAAACAGGTCGTCCTTGGTGACATGCCGCAACCGGTTCAGCGCATTGCTCATCGCGGGCTGGCTCATGCCGATATGGGAGGCGGCGCGGGTGAGGTTGCCCTCGACATAAATTGCGTCGAATACGGTAAGGAGATTCAGGTCGAGTTTACGCAGACTCATGGTATGGCTTTGGCCTCAAATGATTATTTTTGCCTTAATACATTCACGTGGTGAATATATTGTATAACTCAACTTCGGGCAATAGGTCCTTACTCCCGTGGATTGAGATCCCGCCGGGACAGGGCTTGCCGGGTGCTGGAGCGTGCGTAATCACGTTGCTGAATGACTGCCATACTGATAATAAATTTTTTTGTTCGACCGCTTCGTGAAAACATTAGCGCGAGTTTGGCGCACCTGAGCCAGCCCGTTTAAAGATAAATATCCGCCACCTTCGACAGACTGGCAACGCACATTCGGCCAGCCCACTTACCTTATCGGATGGAGAAGTCAGACATGCTTATCGGTGTTCCCAGGGAAATAAAGAACCACGAGTACCGGGTCGGTTTGACGCCCGCCGGCGCGCGTGAACTGATATCGAACGGCCACGATGTGATAGTGGAGAGCGACTGTGGCGCCGCTATCGGCTTCGACAACGCCCAATACACCAGGGCCGGAGCGCGAATTATCGAAACGCCCCAGGAAATCTTTGCGCAGGCCGAGATGATAATCAAGGTCAAGGAGCCGCAGCCCGATGAGTGCCGGATGTTGCGCAAGGGGCAGGTGTTGTTCACCTACCTGCACCTGGCGGCTGATCCCGACCAGACCCGGTTGCTGGTCGAGTCCGGCGCGACCTGTATCGCCTACGAAACAGTGACCGACGCGCGCGGTGCACTGCCACTGCTTGCGCCGATGAGTGAAGTGGCTGGACGCATGTCGATCCAGGAAGGTGCCCACTACCTGGTCAAGGCAGAAGGCGGTTCCGGGGTTCTGCTCGGCGGCGTGCCCGGCGTCGCCCCGGGCAAGGTGCTGATCATTGGCGGCGGCGTGGTGGGTACCAATGCCGCCAAGATGGCGGTCGGACTCGGCGCCGATGTCGTCCTTCTGGATCGTTCCCTGACGCGATTGCGCGAACTCGATGACATATTTGGCAACGGAATCAAGACCGCGTACTCGACCGTCGATGCGATAAATCATTACTCGTCCAATGCCGACCTGGTGATCGGCGGTGTCCTGATTCCGGGCGCGGCGGCGCCAAAACTGCTGACCCGCGAACACATTGCCAGGATGAAACCCGGATCCGTGGTGGTGGACGTGGCGATTGACCAGGGCGGATGTTTCGAGACCTCAAGGCCTACAACCCACCAGGAACCCACTTATGTTGTGGATGGTGTGGTGCATTACTGCGTGGCCAACATGCCGGGCGGCTATGCGCGGACCTCGACGATGGCGCTGAATAACGCGACCATGCCATTTGCCGTATCCCTCGCCAACAAGGGTGCCAGGCAGGCGATGCTCGAGGATCCCCATCTTCTCAAGGGACTGAACGTACACCAGGGAAAGGTCACCTACAAAGCAGTTTGCGATGCATTGGGGTACGAATTTCACGAACCGAGGGAGGCGCTGGCACAATGATAGAGAGCCTGGCGAGTAAAGCGGCAACGGGTGACCTTTATGTCGCCGTTGCCAAGCGGCATCTTTCCAGGCATGAGTGGGGCCTGGCCCGCCAGGCAGTTGAACGTGCGCTGGCCAAAGGCAAGTTATCGAATGCCGGGGAGGCGCGAAAGCTTATGCGGAGCGTCAATAATATGCTCGGAAGTAAAGCATTTGATGAGTCGCCTGCTTCATCTACTGTCTCTGTGTGAGCCTGTTTGATGTTGAGGTAGCCCGGTGAAACCAGTCGGGCATAGGCTCTTCACTGATTGTTTGCCAACCAAGTGGCCGGCAACCTATCATCGACCCACTTCACTCCAGGCGCAGGCATGATATGAGAAATATTCCCCATCTGGTTGCCCTGCTTGTTTCACTATGGTGCTCGGCATTGTTTGCCCAGACGGGTGCGGCGTTGCCACCCCTGCCCGCTCTGAACGACCCGGCCACCACCGAGCGTTTGCCCGGCAAGTTCATTTTCGCCGATTTTTTTACCAGTGACATTGAAACAGCCCGGCGGTTTTACGGCGGGTTGTTTGGCTGGGAATGGCGCTGGATGAGCCCCGATCACAGTTACGGCATGTTCTACCAGGACAACATCGCGGTTGCGGGGGTCGTGCTGCACGAGGCGGTGGACCCCAAGCAAGCCTACGGCCGGTGGATCTACTACCTGTCGTCTGGTGATGTAGCAAGGAAAGTAGCGGATATTACGGCCCACGGCGGTCGGGTACTGTTGGAGCCCAGGGACCTGCCCGCCCGGGGGACACTGGCAGTGGTGGCCGACGGCGACGGCGCCCCATTTGGCCTGCTGGACTCGAGCAGCGGGGACCCCGCGGACTACCGGTCGGAGCCCGGGGAGTGGCTGTGGGTCAGTCTCTACAGTCGCGATGCGAAAAAATCCCTGGATTTTTATCGGATGCTGTTCGATTACGAGGTCAGCGAGGCGGAAGACACCGGTGACAGTCTCGATTTTATCCTCTCCAGAAATGGGTACGCCCGGGCCGGTATTGGCCATCTTCCGGCAGAGTATGATTCCCATCCGACCTGGCTGGGCTATATCCGGGTAGAGGATGTAGCGATCTCGGTCGCCAAGGCAGTCAAAGAGGGGGGGGAGGTGCTGCTGGCCCCTGAACCGGATGTGCTGGACGGCAACCTGGCTATTGTCGCGGATCCGATGGGAGCTCCGATCGCCCTTATACACTGGACTTTCAATGACCCGGAGGCGGCGCGATGAGCCTTAAATTCCTGCGCTCTGGCGCCCTCTTCCTGGCAATCCTGCTTGGCATCGCTGGCTGCGGGTCATCCAGGTACAGCACTTCGGTCGGG
>JAOUDU010000385.1 GCA_029859085.1 Gammaproteobacteria bacterium
TTTTACCAGATAACCGATTGCCCGATGGTGGTAAATACCAGTTTCAATGTGCGCGGAGAGCCAATTGTTTGCTCGCCCGAAGATGCTTTCCGATGCTTTATGGGTACCGATCTGGACATGTTAGTCTGTGGCAATTCCATTCTGTTAAAAGACCAGCAACCAGGCAAGCTCCGCGAGGATTACAGGAATAAGTATTCACTAGATTAAAGTAGGCATCGATATATTAACTATCAGGCCGTGTGCCTGACTTGAGTGCGTAGCCCGCAACTGATCCCCCATAACTGTGCTCTCAGGAAAATTGTTAGAATTACAAAAAACCTAATGCACTGAAGTCGTCAATGATTCACCAATTGAACTATGTATGCACGGCTCTATTTGGGATCTTTTTGAACCAAAATGGCCGGTTTTGGGAGAGGCCTGGCGGGCGGTGCGTAAATGCCGAGGGAGATAGCCTGCGCGACAATATCATTTGTCTCTTTTATTGGGTGAGGCCAGGCCCAGTATTTGCCTTCATCGAACATTTGAACGCGCTTTTCCAGATAGGGTTTAAGGGCCTTAGCGTAAATACTGTAAGAGCCGGCGCAATAGATAAGGGTAAACAACACAATGAGCATAAATGACGAGTAGGATTTGATATCTGATCGAACTGCCACCAAAACCCATATTGTGGTGAGAAGTAAAACAGACGGGAAGCTGTAGCGGGAAGAAAGCGCATAATCGACGCTGGTGAAAGATCTGCCGAAAACCATAGCCATCACTGATAAAACGATAAACCAGCAGCATAACTCCAGTCTTAAGTCAGGTCCTCGAAACGATCGAATGGAAAAAATAGTCAGTGTAATCAGTGCTGTGGTTCCAACCAGGGCGGCGCTCGCTACGCTGGATTCAGTCACTGCACTGCCCAACAGCGTGAGGGCGTACAGCGCGTGGTGACCGGGCGAGTTAAACAAATTGGTCAGCATCGATGACAGTGTGTTGGGTGTCTCCAGGCCTGACCGCCACGCTATTAAAACAGCAAGTCCGATGCACGCCCAGCTAAGCGAATACAGCAAGGATACTTGTTTTCTGACAAGGGACTGGTGTAACAGGGAAACAAGGCCAACGAGCCAGACTACCTGTCCGGAGGCCAAGGTAAATGTTGCGAGGGAGGCCAATACCACTGAAACCAGAAACTTCATCCCTGTGACTTTGTGCAGGTATTGCAGGCTGTAGAATCCGTAAAAGAACACATAGAAGTAGGCAAACGCGGCCATGCTCCAAAGGGCTATGCCATAAGAGCGTAGCTGGAACAGGATGAGCGCTGCGGGAAGCAGAACGAGAAATTTCATTTTGTGGCTTTTCGCCATCATGTAAAGCGAGATAAATAATAGTGGAAGCGCCAGGTTGGCAAGGAATGTCAGTTGCCGGAAATTAATTTCTCCAGAAACACGGTAGACAACCCAATAAAGCAACCTCGTCGCCAGAGTGCGATGATCATTGTGCTGAGCGAGGAGTATATGGAAGGCTGTAGTTTTATCCTCCGCCAGTGACAAGGCCGATAGAACCTTGAGCACATCGAAAATGTCATCGGCGAAGGGAACATTGATCGCATTTCCGGAAAGGAATACAAAGTAGAAGACAATCACAAGAACGCTGAGACAGATCGGCAGCCATCTTCTAGCCAAACTTCCGGCAGTGAACCTAATTCGCGTTGGTCGCGTCATTTCGGTCTTTTGCTGATCTGTAGTCCGAAGACTGGCTTCGAATTGAATCGATCAAGGCGTAGTCAAGTTCCAGGCGATTTTTCAGCAAATCCAGCGTGGCTGGCCGAAGCTGGTCTCGGAAAATCGGATCATTGGTTTTGAACTGCCTTGCCTGAGGAAGGGGTTCATCGATATCAAGGTCATCCAGGATTGTCTTGAAATCAGTTTCAAAGGTCTCAGTGAGGCCGACGTGGGAGAATCCTGCAAGATGGGATTTGGCTAGTTCAAGAAGACCCCGGCCGTTAATATTTTGCAGGGCGTGTCGATCTTCCTGCCAATAATTGCGCGCCAACTGCCATGTTTGCTGGTTATCCAGCATTTCACAAACTTCCGGCAGGGTAGATCCAAGAAAGCCCTCGAGCCCCAGGTTTTTGGCCGCCCGGGCTACCGCGAATTGCCTCTGCATATCGGCGTGCATACAAAACTTGTACAGGGATAATACACGGTCAACAGGATCCCGCAGGAAGGTGAAGCTGTATGATTCCGGGACCAGTTCTGCGACGTCGTTATAACCGAAGTGCCCTGATAGAAACTGGTATTGCCTTAGGCTCTGCTGAAACTCTCGTGGTTCTTTCGGAAAACCGAGAAAATCTCCATGTGAACAGATAGAATGTTCCGGCATCCGTAGGCGAAAGAAATGCACTATTGAGGTCCCCGCCGTCTTGGCTATATGCAGGAAGACGACTCTGCGGGATAGCGATATAGGCGTTGGCTTCGGCCTGACGTTAGGCATTCTATTAAGGGGCTTCCAGGTCGCAATGCGCAGTGAGGGTATCAAGGGTGGGGTGTATTCTAAAGTCGGTTCAGGTGGGAGTCTAGCAACTTGCCGAAGTCGTCGGATCTATGAAGAATAGTATTCCAGAGCACCTGGCCTCGTATTTTAGGGGCGGCCTCGCTTTTATAGCGGTTGCCACTGCTTTGCTTTGGTTTTTTTGGACAGCGATATTGTGGTTCCGCTGGCACCCGCATATGCCGTGGCGGGATATTTTCGTCATTCTCGACGACCTTCGACCCCTGCTGGATCACAGTGCTCATTGGAGAGACTGGCTGTTTTTCGTCGAGCCCCATTATGCCGCCCATCGTATCGCAATACCAAGAATTCTCGTCTGGATCGATATCTGCTTTTTCCATGGCACGGGCCATTTGCTCTATGCAAGCGGCTGGCTATCGATCCTGACAATGTTTGTGGTCTATGGCCGCGCTGCAAGGGATTATTTTCAGGCGGACAGGATCGCCTGGTGGTTTTGCTCGAGCGTCATGCTGGCGCTAATATTTTCTCCGGCCCACCTGTGGAATCTTCTGAACCCGATTAACACCAGTTGGCATCTGTCGTTCGCACTTGCCATGCTCGCCTTCTGGGTGTTGGTCCGCAACACGCAACCCCCTCGGGCGACAGACTGGGTGCTGGCTTATGGACTGGCGATACTCTCCGCTCTGGCAAACTTTGCCGGTGTTATCGTATGGTTGCTATTGCCTGTCATGGCATTGAGTGGACCCAGGCGCAACCTGGTTGCGGTTGCTATATGCAGTCTTCTCCTGACTTTAGCATATGTCCATGGGCTCAGCTCGGACGCTGCAATCGCAGCCTCATGGAATATGGGTGATCCAGCGGTTGTCGCGCAGATAAAGGGGGTGGGAAAGGCCGCCCTAGAGGCGAACAACCCGCTGCGGATGATTCAGAAGAGCTCGATTCTGCTCTGCTGGCCGCTCTCATCCAGCCACCCTGGCGTGGCCGGGTTACTTTTCGCGCTGTCCATTATCGTTCTCGCCCTGGCCTGGATCAGAAACCTGCTGCCTGACAGGGTTTCCGGAAAAGGAATTCACCCATGGTTAAAGCTGTGTATGCTGATCGCCACCCTGGCGTTGGGGGTGGTACTGGCTATTCAATTGGGGCGCATGATTGAGCAGCCCAATCACCCGGATGGGCCGAGCTACGAACGCTACAATACCGTTGTTGCTATCTACTGGGCTGGTATATTTGGCTTGGTGTTGGGAGCGAAAGAGCGTCTGCTTGCAGGCTCTGGCTGCGCGCTATTTGCCGCTATCCTGCTCGCACTTTGGCTGTTGTTGGCCCCGACAGGAGTTTATCTACAGCAGGAGATTCTTGGTCTGGAAACTGCGGCACGCCTGTATGCCGCGGGCGAAACTCCGGCACTGCGCGGCAAAGCCTCAGATAAA
>JAOUDU010000384.1 GCA_029859085.1 Gammaproteobacteria bacterium
TCCAAGATCGGCCGCACCGAGCTCAGGACGGAATTTCGGGGCACAGCCCAGGTGCGTACAGAGGCCGACCAATACCGCCAGCTCCGGCTTGATCGAACGCGCGGGCCCCGACACATAGACCGGCTGCACCGAGCGCTCGGACTTGGGGTCGGCCAGCTTCTTGTCCTGCTTGCCGAGCGCGGCGAGCTCAGCCTCGGTCCGATGGACGAGGTAGACGGGCTTGCCGCGCCACTCCGCCACCACCATTTCGCCGGGCTGTATCTTGCTGACATCCACCTTGACCGGCGCACCTGCCGCTTTCGCCTTGGCGCTGGGGTTCCAGGATTTGACAAAGGGCACGACGACAGCCGCTGCACCGACACCGCCGACCACCGCAGTGGCCGCCGTTAGGAAGCGGCGGCGTTCCCTGTTGACACCGTCATTACTCATGACGAATTACTCCCAAAGCTGGTAAGAATTGAAGATGCCTTCGAAAGACTGTGAAACCCGCAGGAACGGCGACGGGACAAGGGCAATAAGATGGCGGAATGTTAAAGAAATTACGCCATTCTGACAACTGCTATAACCCGCCAGCGCGGCCAGCACATCGCCTGCCACGACGCCCACGGACACAGCAAAAAGCCCAGAACGACTGCCATTCCGGGCATTTGCGAAGCTCGACCCAGATCTGGGAGAACTCAGCGCTTGGAGTATTGCGGACGCTTGCGCGCCTTGCGCAGACCCACCTTCTTGCGCTCCACCTCTCGCGAGTCCCGGGTGACAAAGCCGGCCTTGCGCAGCGGCGAGCGGAGGGTCTCATCGTACTCCATCAACGCCCGCGTAATACCGTGACGGATCGCCCCGGCCTGCCCGAAGCTGCCGCCGCCGGACACCGTGACACTGACGTCGAACTTATCCGACATCTCGACCATCTCCAGTGGCTGGCGCACGATCATGCGCGCCACTTCGCGCCCGAAGTAATTCTCCAGACTGCGATCATTGACGGTGATGCCGCCCGTCCCGGCACGCAAGAACACCCGCGCCGTGGAAGTCTTGCGCCGCCCGGTACCGTAATACTGTGTCACTGCCATCGCCTGCTACCCGTTAGATATCCAATACTTGCGGCTGCTGCGCCGCGTGGGGATGTTCGCTGCCGGAGTATACCTTGAGCTTGCGAAACATCGCCCTGCCTAGCGGATTCCTGGGCAGCATGCCCTTGACCGCGGTCTCGATGATGCGCTCCGGCGCCTGATCTCTCAACTTGGCAAATGAAATGCTCTTGAGTCCGCCAGGATATCCGGAGTGCCTGTAATAGATTTTCTGTTCCGCCTTCTTGCCCGTAACGCAGATTTTATTGGCGTTGACCACCACGATGTAGTCGCCGGTGTCCACGTGAGGCGTGTACTCAGGCTTATGCTTGCCCCGCAGGCGATGCGCCACCTCGGCAGCGAGCCGCCCCAGGGTCTTGCCCTGCGCGTCCACTACGTACCAATCTTTATCCACGCTGCCAGGCTTTGCACTATACGTTTTCATATCCACCCGCTCTCGGCGTTATGTCTTGAAAAAAGAGGGCGAATACTACACAAGAGGTCGCGACTTATCAAGGACTCCGACCCTCGCGGCACCAGAAAACCCGATCCGCGGCGCCGGTGCCGCCTCAAGCGCGGTGCGGGCGCGCCAGATACTCCCGGGACTGCATCTCCTGCAACCGGCTCAGCGTGCGCTCAAACTCGAATCTCAAGCGCCCGCCCCGGTACAACTGCTCCATCGGCCACGCCGCCGACAGTATCAGCTTGACATTGCGGTCGTAGAATTCGTCGACCAGATTGATGAAGCGGCGGGCGCGGTCGTCCTGGTGGTCAAAACCCGGCACGTCGCTGATCAGGATGGCGTGAAACTCGCGGGCCAGCTCGATGTAGTCGTTCTGGCTGCGCGGGCCGTCGCACAATGCCGAAAAATCGAACCACGCCACGTCGTCTGCGACCCACCGGGCCGGGATCATCCTGCCCTCGATCTCAAGCGCGACATCCTTCCGTATCTCATCCGGCGCCAGCGCCGTGAAGCTGCGCATCAAGCACTCCTGCGCCGCGGCCCCCGGCGGGGTGTGGTAGAGCTCAGTGCGCTCCAACTGGCGCAGGCGATAGTCCGTGCCACCGTCGACGTTGACCACCTCGACGTGCCGCTCCAGCAGAGCGATCGCCGGCAGAAAGCGCCCGCGCTGCAGCCCGTCGCGGTAGAGTTCGGCCGGGACGATATTGGAGGTCGCGACCAGCGCCACGCCGCGCTCCAGCAGCCCCCGCAGCAGGCCCGCCAGGATCATCGCATCGGTGATATCGGTCACGAAGAACTCGTCGAAGCACAGCACCCGGCACTGCCGAGCGAAAGTGGCAGCCACCTCTTCCAGCGGATTCACCTGCCCCTCGAGGCGTTTCAGCTCGCGATGCACATGGCGCATGAAACGGTGAAAATGCGTGCGCTGCTTCTCTTCGAAAGGCAGGCTGTCATAGAACGCGTCCATGAGATAGGTCTTGCCGCGCCCGACCCCGCCCCAGAAATACAGTCCCCGCACCGGCGCCCAGACCGGCGTCACCCGCCCCCGCTCCAGCGCGCGCCGCAGCAAGCCCTGGCGGCGGCGCCCATGGCTGGCGACGAGGTCCACGTACAAGCGCTCCAGATGCTCGACCGCCCGGGCCTGGGCCGCGTCCCGCACGAAGTCCGGCGAAGCCAGATCCCGCTGGTAGCGCTGCCCCGGCGTCAGGGTATCACTGTGGTTTTTCAAAGCCCGCACTCCTCCCTCAAGCTATGCTGCAAGGGACCGCAACTCTAACTGGCGCCCTGCCCGCTTGGCAATTCTGGCTGTTCTATTGCCGTTGGATCAACCGTGGTTTAATGTCGCACCGGACCCTGTCCTGAATCGCAACGAGGATCGCATCGTGTACACCTTGATGGAATTGCTGCTGGTCGGCACCGTGGCCCTGCTCATCGGCGCCTTCCTGGGCTGGGCGCTGTCAAAGCTGCTCGACCGCGAGCACCGCTCGGAACGCGCCGCGGAGAAGCAACTGGAACAGGCCACCGCCAACCTGAAATCCTACCGCCGGGAGGTGTCCAACCACTATGTCAAGACCGCTCAACTGGTCGACGAACTGACCGAGAGCTATCGCCAACTGCACAATCACCTGGCCCACGGCTCCACGACGCTGCTGGATATCCGCGGCAGGCCGCTGATGAAAACCATTCCCAGCCGCGAACAGATCGAGGCGATATCCCAACCCGCCACGCCGCTGATCGTGTCGCCGCCGCTGGACTACGCGCCCAAGACCACCCCCAGGGAAAAGGGCATGCTGGACGAGTCTTTCGGCCTGGAGTCAGCCCGCAAGCAGGACCAGGGCAGCGACGATTTTAGCGATATCTACCCCGCCGCCCACATGCCTCCCCCAAACCCGAAGAAGCACCAGCGCTAGCCGGCCGCGCCCTTCCGAGAATCGCGGTCACACGGGGTTGTCGATATCGACGAAGGCATGCTCGATGCCCAGCGCCGCGGCCAGGTGCTCACCGACTGCCTGCACGCCGCAGCGTTCGGTGGCGTGGTGGCCGGCGGCGTAAAAATGGATACCCGCCTCTCTGGCGATGTGCACCGTCTGCTCCGATGCCTCCCCGGTGACATAGGCGTCGGCGCCGCGGGCGATGGCATGCTCGATAAAGCCCTGGCCCGCCCCGGTGCACCATGCGACAGTCCCGACCGGGCGCAGGGCGGCGATGTGCAGGGGGACGCGACCGAGCTTGGCGGCGATGCCGGCACCGAACGCGGCGCCGTCCACGACCGACGGCAGCGCGCCGATCAGCCCCATGACGCCATCCCCGGGCCGCCCGAGAGGGGCCACCTGGCCCAGTCCGAGCAGCGCCCCCAGGCGCGCGTTGTTGCCCAGTTCCGGGTGCGCGTC
>JAOUDU010000386.1 GCA_029859085.1 Gammaproteobacteria bacterium
GGCCAGCATCTGGGTGGTGAGGTTGATGGACACCCGTTCCACCCAGTCGAAGGTTTCGCCCACCGGCAGCTGGTCCAGGCACGCCGCCGCCCGGGAGCGGATCAGCGCCTCCAGCGTCGCCAGGTTCTGTGGCGCCACCACCGGCTGGGCGGCGCGCCGTTGCACATCGTGCTTGGGCGGGTCCATCGCGATAAACATCTCCAGGGGCATGGCCTCCGGGAGATTATCGATCACGATGATAGGTTCGGAGGAAAAGCTTGCCGGATCGCTCTCCACCGCGACAATGTCTTCAAACCGGGTGATGGACCAGAACGGCCCGAACGGGCTGTTGGCCTGGTAGTGGACCGGGTCTTCCTTGCGCAAGCGCGAAAAAAATGGCCGCCAGGCATCCTGTTCCAGCAGCCGGGGGTCACTGACGTCGATATCCGCCAGCGGTGTGGTATATGCGTCGGGTAATTCCACAGCCTTGTTCATCGCGTAAACCCCCTGGTTGTCTTACATCCGGGATTAGATCTGGAATTGTGCCTGTGAGTTCATTTAAGACCACATTATGGACTGGCCGCAAGCCCCGGGCAGCCCCGGGTCGAAGCCGATGGGATGTCTGAACCCTTTCGGATGATAGAAACTCGATATGCGCAGGCGTACCATCGCCAGCTGGCGCGAAGGTTGAAGCGCCTGCGGGAGTCGTGCATCGGGCGGTGGGATCCAGTTATCGCGCGATACTCGGGCTCAGTGTCGACCCCGCCGGGCTGCCCCGGCCGGTTGACAAGCCGGCCATCAATCAAGCGCTTTAGACGCGCTGATAGCGCCCGCGGGCCGCCATATCAGCGGTCTGGTGTTCCAGGCTGCGCGGCGAGAGCCCGGGCTTGGCGTATGCCATGCGTTTTATGATGCGTGGGTCGTGGTAGCTGTCCAGCCCGCTGATGGCGACGGTGCCCGCAACAGTGAGGTCCACCGCGCCGTCGGCCATCAAAGCCCGCTCGGGAATATCGACCAGCACCACTTCGCCGATGACCAGGTGCGTACCGTTGATGGCCAGCTGCTGGTGCTCGCGCAGCTCGAGGCCCAGCTTGAGGCTCGCCTCGGCCACCAGTGGGGCGGCGAAGCCCTGCTGATATTGCGGGGTGAGACCGGTGGCTTCGAACTCTGAAACGTCCGCCGGGTAGCGGGCGGCGGTCTGGTGCGCCGGTTCCACCAGCGCAGCGGTGACATGGTTCAGGCTGTAGCAGCCGGTAGCCAGGATATTGGCGAGCGTGTGCCGCTCTTCACCACCGGGCCTGACGATCAGGGCGAGCAGCGGCGGGTCTGAACCGAGGTGGACCACAGAACTCATGATCGCAAGGTTGGTATGTCCTGCGCGGTCGGCGGTGCCCACCAGGTTGGCCGATTTGAAGCCCGACAGGGAATTGACAAAGGCGGCCCGCTGGCGCTTTTCCATGGCCCGAATCTGGTCTGAATCAATCAGCATCGCAATCTCCCGGTAATGTCCGTTATACGACAGTGGGAGTACAGTGGACCAACCGGGCCTGTGCGGTGATCGCTTTGGAACCGCTTGCCGTATACTCCAGCGACGTTACAAGGAGCCTTAGAATGGCTGGTACCAGCGAATCATCTTCAGCCGCGCCACGGACCCCGGCGGCAGCTTCCGAGCGCTTGCCCTGCAGGGGCTGTCTGCCCCAGTGCAGTGATTATGCCACCTGCCAGGGCCGCCCCTGGCAGCAGCTGAAGCCGGATGCCAGCACCCGACGCCGATGACCGGGATATACTGGTTCCAGAACGACCTGCGGCTGCAGGATAACCCCGGGCTGGATTCGCTAAGTACCGCTGACCGGTTGCTGCTGGTGTATTTCTGGCCGCGCAACCAGCCCTGGTTTCACCAGACCGGTATCGGCGGACAGCGGTTTCGATTCCTGGTCGAGAGCCTGCAGGCGCTGCGGGACGAACTGCGTGCCCGCGGGCAGGACCTGCTGGTACTCGAAGGCAACCCCGAGCAGGCGTTGCCCCAGCTGGCCGGCCAGGTAGGGGCCGATATCGTTGCCACTTCCCGCGCTGCCGGCTATTACGAGCGCCTTACCAGGGAGCGGGTAGCGGCGAGGCTGGGCGTGCCGCTGCAGGTACACCCGGGCAATACCCTGCTGCGGGAAAACCACCTGCCCTTCGCCCTGGAAGCAATGCCGGCCCAGTTCACGCCGTTTCGGCAACTTGTTGAATCGCTGCCCGTACCGGCACCCGTCCCCCCGGCCCGAAAGCTGCCGCCACCGCCAGACATTGCTTTCCTGGACATTGGCAAGCCCGGTGTGAAGCCTCACCCGGGGTTGCCGATCCGCGGGGGTACCGCGTCCGGCTGGCGCAGGCTGGGCCAATGGACGTCCGGCGATGGCGGCGTTGCCAGCTACAAGGAGACGCGCGACTGTCTCGATGGGCTGGACGGTTCGAGCACGCTGTCGCCATGGCTGGCCCACGGCTGCCTGTCGGCGCGAGAGGTGGCTGCGGCGATCAGCGCCCACGAGGCCATCAATGGTGGCAATGAGTCAACCCGGTGGATGATGTTCGAGTTGTGGTGGCGGGAGTTTTTCTACTGGCGGGCCATCCGGGATGACGTGAACCTGTTCCGCCCCGGGGGCGCTGCCGGGAAGCTCAGGCGCTGCACATTCGACCCCCGCAATTTCGCCCGCTGGAGCAAGGGCGACACCAACTACCCCCTGGTGAACGCCCTGATCCGGCAGTTGCTGGCCACCGGCTGGATGAGCAACCGCGGGCGCCAGGTGGCCGCCAGTTGCCTGGTCAACGAATACAACATCGACTGGCGGTACGGGGCCGCGTTTTTTGAAAAACACCTGATCGATTTCGACGTGGCCAGCAACTACGGCAATTGGCAGTACCTGGCGGGAGTGGGCGCCGACCCGCGCGGCGGTCGCCATTTCAACCTTGAGAAGCAGGCTGCCCAATTCGACCCCGAGGGCCTGTTCACGACGAAATGGGGCGGCTTTCGGCCGAAACAGCCGGATTACGTTACCGACGCGGCGGACTGGCCTTTACCGGGGGCGTGAGCCCGGCGCGGCCGGCGCACCCCGATCGTGCTTTATGCCGCCAGCGTGGCCGCGATTATCAGCATGACAGCGGCAACGCCGCTCAGGCCAACTCTCAGTCTCGCGTAATAGGCAGGCTGGGGTTTGAAAAGGCCGTGGTGTCTTTCGAGAACCAGGGTGAAAGCAAACAGCGCCGCGCACAGCAGGAAGAAAGGCGAGTACGGCAGCAGCGAGCGGCCGAAAAAAGCGACGACCACGACGGCGTTACTGATGACCATTGCGCCAACGCTGCGCCTGATCAAGGCCAGTCCCCACCAGATGCCAACCAGGAAACAGATAATAGCCAGGGCGTAGTTAGCCAACAGCTCGGCATACAGCCAGGCGTGATGCACGTCCTGCGACATGGCCACTGGTGCGAGGCAGAACGGGATGAGCCCGGCCAAACCAAGAAAAGTGGCGGTGCGCGGCACCGACGCCTGGTAAGCGGGTTCTGTTTTCATCTGCATAGCCTCTGTTGCGACCGGTTCCGGCGTCAGGTTGCCGGGCCTTGAGGCTTGCGCCCCAGGAGGCGCCGCCACCAGGAGACGGTCGGCTTGTGCTGTTTATTGGTATGGCTGGCGGGAATCCCGTGCTGCGCATACCACTGTTCCCATTCGTAGGGTGTGAGCGTTCGGGGAACGCTGTCCGTCGTCGCGCGCCGCAGGGACTTTGCGCGCAGGGACGTATCGGACCGGGCCTCTTCTTCCCCAAGCAGCTGCGCAATCCGGTCGTGATCGATAGCCATCAGGCCTGCCAGTGTTCCGCTGTGAACGCCATCATGCTGTCCTTGCCACTGGTGATATCCTGCAGCAGCCACTGCGACTCGGGCAGGAGTTTCTCAAAATAGTAGC
>JAOUDU010000387.1 GCA_029859085.1 Gammaproteobacteria bacterium
CGCTATCATGCAGGGGGTGGCCACGGTGTTCATCGCCCAGGTCTACGGGGTGGACCTCACCGCGACCGCCCTGCTGACGGTGATCCTCACCGCCACGCTGGCTTCGGTGGGCACGGCCGCGGTTCCGGGAGTGGGCCTCATCACCCTGGCCATGGTGCTGGGGCAGGCGGGGTTACCGGTGGAGGGTATCGGCCTGATTCTCGGCGTCGACCGCCTGCTGGATATGGTGCGCACTGCCGTCAACGTCACCGGTGACGCGGTGGTCACGGTCATCGTGGCCAAGAGCGAGGGCCAGCTGGATGAGGCGGTGTACAACCGGTCCTCCCGGCTCGAGGCCGCGGACCCGGTGCCCGATGATGCCCCCACGTTTTAATTGCCACGACAGGACCCCTTTTCGACATGCCCATTCACTGTACCATCGTGCCGGTAACGCCCTACCAGCAGAACTGTTCCATCATCAAGTGCGACTCCACCGGCAAGGCGGCTATCGTCGATCCGGGTGGTGATATCGAGCGCATCCTGGCGGCCGTGAAGAGTATGGATGCGACCGTCGAAAAGATCATCCTGACCCACGCCCATATGGACCACTGCGCCGCTTCGGATGTGCTGCGCAAGCGGCTGGGCGTGCCGATCGAGGGGCCTCACCGGGAGGACGAGTTCTGGCTGGACAAGTTACCCCAGTCCTGCCAGATGGCCGGCTTCCCGCACGCCGATGCCTTCCTGCCCGACCGCTGGCTGGAGCAGGGGGATACCGTAACGGTGGGCGAGCAGGTGCTGAAGGTGTTTCACTGCCCGGGGCATACCCCGGGGCACGTGGTGTTCCTGTACGAGGCGCAAAAGGTGGCCTGGGTGGGGGATGTGCTGTTCCAGGGTTCCATCGGCCGCACCGATTTTCCCCGTGGCAACCACGAGCAGCTGGTATCCAGCATTCGCGACCGGTTATTCCCGCTGGGGGACGACATCACTTTCATCCCCGGCCACGGCCCCACCTCCACCTTCGGCCAGGAGCGCCGCAGCAACCCCTTCGTGGCGGACAGTCGCTATGGCTGAGGACGGCGGCGACCGCGCCAGCCTGCTGCGCGCCGAGTACCACAGCCAGACCGCCCGCATCCGCTGGCATGAGCTGCAGGGCTGGTACGCCCGGGGCAGCGTGATCGGCGTGGCCGACGGCATGAACCTGGTGGAGGTGGCGGTGCAGCTGGGGCTGGATAACACCGGGCAGTTCCAGCAGTGGATCAGCGAGGGCAGCGTGGCGCCGGTCAGCGACGACCAGGCCCTCACCTGGTACGAGGCCAACCCGGAGTTGTGGGCGGTGGTGGCGCCGCCCTGGGTGCTGGTACAGCGATCGGGCAGCTGACCCGCGCGGCCTGCGTGACCCCTACGGCGCCGCGCTGGCGGCGATAGGGTGCAGCTCGCCCTCGAATACCGTGCCCCAGACCCTGATTTTGTCCAGGCCGGCGGCCCCGACCTCGTAGGGGTCGCCCTCCAGCACGGTGAAGTCGGCCCGCTTGCCGGCGCGGATCGAGCCGATCTCGTTTTCCCAGCCCACGATCCAGGCGGCGTCCACCGTGATCGCGCGCAGCGCGGCGTCCAGGGAGATGCGCTCCTCGATACCGCTGGCCCTGCCGTTGATGGTCACCCGGTTGGTGGCGTTCCAGGCCAGGGTCAGGGGCGACAGGGGCGCCATCGGGTTGTCCGAATGCAGCGCGAAGGGTACTCCCAGGCGCTCCAGCGACCCCAGGCGCACCATCTGGCTGCCCCGGTCCGGCCCCAGCCACAGCGCGCCGTAGATATCGGAAAGCAGGTAGTGGTAGTAGGGGTTGGCGGAGACCACTGCCCCCAGCGCCTTGAGCTGCCGGCTCTGGTCTTCGGTGCTGTAGGCGAAGTGCTCCAGGGTGAAACGGTGGTCCACCCGGGGGTGTTCGGCCTGCAGTGTGCGCAACAGGTCGATAAATGCCGCCGCGCTCTTGTCGCCATTGGTGTGGGCATGCAGCTGGTAACCGGCATTCCAGAACACCCGCGCCCATTCGGTGGTCACCGGCAGCGGGGCCATCCACAGGCCCTCGTGCCCGTCCAGGTAACCCGGCGGCCCCATCTGTGCCAGGCCGCTGAATATCGCGCCGTCCAGCATCAGCTTGAAGTGATTCTGCACCATCACCCGGCGCGAGTTGCCCGCGCGCCACTGCTCGATTTCCGCCATGGCCTCGGCGGGGGTTTTGCCCCGGGCCAGGAAGTCGGTGATGATGGGGGTCATGATAATGCGCAGCGGCGCCTGGCTGCCCTCGGTGACCTGCCGCACCAGCGCGATCTCCCCGGCCGGGTCGCCGAACACCCCGGTACCCATGTCCAGTACCGTGGTCACGCCGCCCAGATGGACCATTTCCAGGAAGTTGGCCATGCCCTTGCCGAAGCGGGCGGGCTCGAACAGGAAGGGCAGCTTGGGCAGAACGGCCTTCAGCCCGTTTTCCCAGAAGTGACCCTGGGCCCAGTCGCTCTCGTGGTTGCCGGCGGTATCCGCCTCGGTGATCCCGAGCATCGCGAGGGCCGCGTCGTTGCCTGTCAGTTCATGGAAGGAGCGGTGCCACAGCATCACCGGGGTGTCCGGGAACCACGCGTTCAG
Organism: Gammaproteobacteria bacterium; assembly: GCA_029859085.1. Lineage (GTDB taxonomy): Bacteria > Pseudomonadota > Gammaproteobacteria > Pseudomonadales > Halieaceae > JARRPM01. The sequence goes on from JAOUDU010000387.1 coordinate 2,621, forward strand.
CTGCGGGCGGTACACCTGCCCGTGCCACAGCGGGTGATAGCCCCAGGCGATGAACGGCACGCCGGTGTCGGTGCGCGCCGCCACCAGCTCCTTCAGGCGCGCCTCGAAGGCCTGCGGTGTTTTCGCCCCGGGGAATTCGCCGGTGGGCAGGGACCAGTCATCCGGCGCCAGGAAGGGAAACTGGGTGAGCACCGCCGGCAGGGAGGGATGCACATGGGGATCGATAAAGCCCGGCATCACTACCTTGTCGTCCAGGCTGTGGTCGATGGTGACCTCGCTCACCGCCAGCCAGGGTTTGAGTGAGTCCAGGCTGCCCACCGCGACGATGCGGCCGTCGGCCACCGCCACCGCGGTGGCCTCGGGCAGGGCCGGCTCCATCGTGATGATCTTTTTGGCGGTGTAGACCACCAGCGGGGCGCCGGAAGCGGTACAGGCCAGGCCGGCCAGCACAGCGGCCAGCAGGAGGGTGGGAGATAGTCTCATGCTGCTTCTCCTTCTGTGTGCAGGGTCGCGCCCCGCGGCGGAACTCCGGCCCTATTTGATCATCTTGATCCAGTCACCGGTGCGGGGCTCGCCCCGGGGATACAGGCCGTTGAGCAGGCGCAGCTGGGCTTCGGCGTCGGGGATGCTCACGCTGGCCGCGAGGCTGGCCATGGTGGCGCCGCGCGGTACCTGGATGTAGTGGATACTATAGCCGTTACCGGTCTGGCGCTCTTTCGGGTAGATCGGCCGGAAGCTCTGGATGGCGGCCAGTAATTGCGGGTCGGCCGCGGCGAAGTTACCGGCCCTGCCGTCGAACAGGTAAGTCAGGTTGCCGTAATCGATCACCCCCAGGCGGCCGGAGCTGCCGCCGGTGCCGGCGACCGCCGTGTAGCCCTGGAGGTTGGCCTGGTCCAGTGCTGTGCCGTCAGCCAGGGGGCCCGCCGCGGTGTCCTGCAGAACTTGCTGCGGCGTGGTCGCCGGGTCCCGGCGGCGGATCGTCAGGGTCAGGGTCGCCTCGCCGTCCGGCGCGCTGGCGACGATCGCCTTTGACCCCGCGCTGACCTCCCAGCCCGGCGGGTGTTCGAAGGTGAAGCCCAGCTTGTTGTGATAGTAGCGGTTTTCATCCCGCTGCCCCTTCACGCTCTGGCCCCAGACCAGGCCCTCGATATGCCGGCGAAACTCCCCCGGCACCTCCGGGTCGTCCACCCGGGTCTCGCCGCCGGTCAGATCCCCGGCGGTTTTGATCACCGTCTGCAGGCGCTGGTCATTGCGGGGGTGGGTGGCGTACAGGCCGTGATAGCTGCCCAC